>NZ_JBFOFG010000004.1:0-291429 GCF_040887165.1 Enterococcus sp. C65
TTACCCATCCATTCTCACCTCTAATCATGAGTTCGGGGCACTTCAAAAGTGCTTCGGACTCATTTTTTTCTATACCTTTCATTTTATTATGAAAGGAAAATATGATTCGTTCTGTGCAAATAACAATGAAACATGCTAAACTATGGATATTGTTTTCTGAAAGGAATAGTGAAAAATGAAAGGCGCAATATTTGATTTAGATGGACTATTAGTTGACACGGAGAAAACTTATCGTGATGGTTGGTTATGGGGATTCCAACAGTATGATTTAGCGATTCCCAAAGAAGTAGTAGATGCTTGGGGAGGTAAAAACTGGAAGCAAAGTTTTGACATTTTAGTGAAAGCAGCTGGAAGCCCTGAAAAAGTTCAAGAAGTTCGTGCTAAGCGTGAAGAATATTTTTATCAACAGCTTCATAACGGTGGGATACAATTAAAACCCTATGCGAAAGAAGTTTTAGCCGAATTAAAAAAACGAGACTTACGACTTGGATTAGCAACAACGACAGTTACTAAAAGAGCGACTGATATCTTAGCCCAATTTGATTTGGCTAATTATTTTGATACGATGACATTCGGTGATGAAGTAAGTGAAAACAAGCCTTCACCTGTTCCTTACTTAACCGCTTTAGAAAGAACAAAATTAGTTGCTTCAGAAGCATTTGCAGTGGAAGATTCTTTAGTTGGAGCTACTTCTGCTTCTCGAGCTGGGATGGGCGTTGTTTTAATTCCAGATACTAGTTTTGAACGAAATTATACAGCAGAAGAAAAAGAAAAATTAAATTTACTTGCTGAAGGAAACGACTTACGAACTGTTATTGAAATGTTAGATAAAAAAACAACAAAATAATTCAATCATTTTTTTGTAAACTTCTTCCTTGACTTTTAATTATGAGTACGGTAAATTATTCGCAACAACTAAATTAGTATATTCGTTGATAAGGAAAGTAAACTTGAACGATTTCCTAGAGAGGCTCTGTTTGGTGAAAAGAGTCAAATCCGCAAAGTTGAAAATGGCCTTGGAGAATAATTTGTCGATAAGTAGATAAATTCGGTCGTCGTTCAACCGTTAAACTGAACCCCAATCTCTCAGGAATGAGACGTTGGCTAGAGGGAAGGAAACTTCCGAATAAAGGTGGTACCACGATTCGTCGTCCTTTTACTAACATTTTTTGTTGGTAAGAGGATTTTTTTTTTATATTTTTTTGCAATGATGTAGTAAGTACAGTTGGAAATCTTTTAACAGAGAGCTTCGGGAGCTGAGAAGAAGCAAAGAGGAACGATTGGAAAATGGCTACTGAGCATTTTACCCCAAGCATTTTGTGAGGCGGTAACGGCTGCGACCGGTATCTCGCTAGAGTATGTTTGTACTTGAAGAGGAGCGACATGTGAATGTAGCTTGAATATGAGGTGGTAACACGCAAAAAGGCGTCCTCAAGGAAATGATTGAGTTCATTTTCTTGAGGATGCCTTTTTTATTATACAACAAGGAGGAGAACGAATGATTGAGTTAAAAAACATCAGTGTCCATTTTGAGCAAAAAGGAAAAAACATTCCAGCTGTCAATGAAGTGAATTTATCGGTGTCCCAAGGAGATATCTATGGCATTGTGGGCTATTCTGGGGCAGGAAAAAGCACATTAGTTCGTGTGATGAATTTCTTACAGAAACCAACGAAGGGGGAAGTAATCATCCAACAGACGAATTTAGGTGATCTCACACCAAGAGAATTAAGAAAAGAACGGAAAACGATTGGTATGATTTTTCAACATTTCAACTTAATGGAAAGTCGCACAATTTTTGACAACGTTGATTTCTCCTTAAAGTATACTGGGAAATCAAAACAGGAACGTCGTCAGAAAGTAAGTGACTTACTGGATTTAGTAGGGTTAAAGGAAAAAGCTTCTGCCTATCCCAGCCAATTATCTGGTGGACAGAAACAACGAGTAGCGATTGCGAGAGCTTTAGCAAATGATCCCAAAATATTGCTTTGTGATGAAGCGACGAGTGCCCTTGACCCAAAAACGACTCATCAAATTCTAGCGCTGCTCAAAAAATTAAATCGCCAATTAGGATTAACGATCGTCTTGATCACCCACGAAATGCAAGTAGTGAAAGAAATTTGTAATAAAGTGGCGGTGATGGAAGCTGGACGAATTATCGAAAGTGGAAGTAGTGTTCAAATTTTTAGTCATCCAAAAGAAGAACTAACGAAAGATTTTATACGTACAGCGACTCACTTAGATCAAGCATTGGAAAAGATTACTGGACAGCAAGGCTTTGCAGAAGAGCTTACGGATAAGTGGCTAGTTGAACTGAGTTATGTGGGGAGCCAAACGAATGAACCATTGATTGCCCAGTTGTATAGCAAATACCAAGTAACAGCAAACATTCTTTATGGCAATATCGAATGGCTGCAAGAAACACCGATAGGTAGTTTGGTGGTAACTTTAGCGGGAGATAGCATTCAAAAACAAAAAGCTCTAGATTATTTGATCCAATTAGGTATCAAAGTCAATCTCTTACAAAAACATGAAACACAAGAAAGAATCAAACTCGTTGAAGGAGGCGTTTAAGATGAACGAATGGCTCAAAAGCTATCTGCCAAATGTTTATTTGATCCCAGATGAATTCATTGAAGCGACAAAGCAAACACTATATATGACTTTCTGGTCTGCTTTGATTGGGGGAATCTTGGGCATTATATTAGGGGTGGTTTTAGTCGTTACCCGACCTAAAGGATTAATTGAAAACCGCTTATGTTTTGAACTTTTTGATAAGGTGATCAATATCGTACGATCCATTCCATTTATCATTTTACTCTCTTTACTTGCATTGACGACTCGTTTTATTGTCGGAACAACAATTGGAGCAACGGCAGCACTAGTTCCTTTGATTGTCGGCATCGTTCCTTTTTTTGCTCGACAAATCGAAAATGCCTTGCTTGAAGTTGATCCCGGTGTTATCGAAGCTGCACAAGCAATGGGAACGAGTCCATTGGGTATCATTTTTCGTGTTTATTTACTGGAAGGACTACCTAGTATCATTCGTGTCTCAGCTTTAACGATCATCAATGTTATTGGCTTAACCGCAATGGCAGGTGCTGTAGGAGCTGGTGGTTTAGGAAATTTAGCTATTTCTCGGGGCTATAATCGATTTCAAACAGACGTAACGGTTGTTGCGACATTATTGATTTTGGCATTGGTGTTTTTAAGTCAATTTATCAGTAATTTTTTAATTAAAAAAATATCACATTAATGGAGGAGAAAAAATGAAAAAAGTGATTCGATTTGCTGTAGTGACATTCGTCGCATTATTTTGGTTGGCAGGCTGTAGTCAAGGAAAGGCAGATACAAAAACAAAAGAAACAACTGTCAAATTAGGGGTGATTGGTGAAGATACAGATGTTTGGGACGATGTAAAAGCACGTCTAAAAAAGGAGAATATTGAATTAGAATATGTAAAGTTTACCGATTATAATCAACCAAATGCGGCCTTAGCTGATGGCTCAATTGATTTGAATGCCTTTCAACACCAGTTCTTTTTAGATAACTATAATGAAGAACATGGCACAAATCTAGTTTCAATCGGAAACACCGTAAATGCCCCATTAGGAATCTATTCCAATACGATCAAAAAGATTGAGGAAGTAAAAGAAGGTGCAAAAGTAGCCATCCCTAATGATGTAACCAATGGGGGACGCGCTTTACTTCTTCTTCAATCAGCGGGGCTGATCAAAGTTGATCCATCGAAGGGACAGACTCCGACGATTTCTGATGTGACAGAAAACGATAAAAAACTTAAGCTCACAGAATTGGATGCTTCGCAAACAGCACGTGCGCTAAACGATGTGAGTCTTTCGGTCATCAATAGTGGGGTAGCAGTCGATGCAGGGTTCACACCAACGAAAGATGCAATTTTCTTAGAACCAGTGGATGATCGTGCCCTCCCTTATGTCAACATCATTGTTGCCCGAAAAGAAGATGAAACAAACCGTACGTATCAAAAAATCGTTGATACTTATCAAACTGAAGCAACTGCTAAAGTCATTGAAGAAACGTCAAAAGGTTCGAGTGTTCCAGCATGGAAAACCTTTGGTCGTAAATGAGCATCATCAGAAAGTACAACTCAAATTAACTAGAAATTTTTATCGGAAGCCAGCATACAAGGAGGAATTTTTTTATGACTACATCAACTATTTCAACGAATCGATCCAGTTTATTGAAAGAAGCGATCCAAGAACGATTACCAGAATATCAAGCACTTGCCTTGGATATCCATCAACATCCAGAAGTGAGCAATTACGAATTTTATTCATCTGCTGCATTGATTCGCCAGTTAGAAAAAGAAGGCTTTACAGTTGAAAAGGAGGTCGCTGGACACCGTACAGGATTTGCTGCTAGCTATCGCTCAGATAAGCCAGGTCCGACGATTGCATTTTTAGCTGAATTTGATGCACTTCCTGGAATTGGACATGCGTGTGGACATAATCTTTTTGGAACGTATTCCGTATTAGCCGCGAGTATCATTAAGAAACAAATTGACGAAATTGGTGGTGAGATCCGAGTGTATGGAACACCAGGGGAAGAAGGAGGAGAGAATGGTTCAGCGAAAGGGAGCTTTGTTCGTGAGGGATTATTTGACGATGTGGCGGCTGCTTTATGTGCTCATCCAGCTTACCGTTACGGAAAAACAACCGAATCGCTAGCTAATGATCCAGTTGATATCAAATTTTATGGAGTTGCTTCTCACGCTGCTGCAGCACCCGAAAAGGGAGTAAACGCATTAGAAGCACTGATTCAAGTTTTTAATGGTATCAACGCACTACGCTTACAATTACCTAAAGATGTCAATATCCATGGGATCATCACTAACGGCGGAGTTGCTGCTAACGTCATCCCTGAATATGCTGCAGGACGTTTTTATTTACGTGCTGGCAATCGCCAAACATTAGATATAGTCTTTAAAAAAGTGGAACAAATCGTGAAAGGAGCTGCGTTGAGTACGGGCACAAGCTATGAATTTGGTTTGTTTCAAAATGCGGTAGATCATATGGTTCCGACACCTTCTTTCGATGAGTTGTTTTTTACACATGCAAAAGCAGCTGGAGTTCCAGAAACGGAAATCGATGTAACAGAAAAGACCAGCTTAGGGTCCTCTGATGTAGGGAATGTCAGTCAAGTGATTCCGACGATTCAACCAACTATTTCGATTTCAGATGAGTATATCGCTGGACATTCGGAAGAGTTTAAAGCAGCCGCAAAAAGTGAAAAAGGGTTGGCATCGATCGCCATTGCAGCAGAACTATTAGCGGCTACCGCTTTAGATTTATTCGAACAACCAGCTTTATTGACAAAGATTCAGGAAGAACACCAACAACTTTTAGAAAAAAGTCAGTTAACTGGTTCGACTTTTTAAATAAATAATGATTTATGATTTGAAAAAAATAGTCATTTTGTATTGACAAAAAATCTCGCAGAAGGTAAACTTCATGAAAGTCAACTTTTCACATAGTAGCGTTTCAGGTGTTTTGTTCAGAAAGTCGGTGGTAGCTGCGAACCGATCAAGCCGAAATGTCGAATTACATGAAAAGGAATAAAAACTAAATAGTTAAATCAAAGTGAAAAACAGAACTGTTTTTAATTAAGGTGGTACCGCGGAGTCATTCGTCCTTAGTTGAAAATAGTTCTTTTTGTTTGATTAGAGGGGGAAATGCCCATGAATTGTGGCGGAGTCATTCGATATCTATTCTTTTTTAGTACTTCGATTAACTAAAAAAGGAGAATGATTATGAAGAAAAAAGGAAAACCGAGTTTTAAAGAAGCTGTATTTGTCTTATTGGTGATTGTGGCAAGTATAGCAATTGGAGTTGTCGGATTAAAATTATCACCAAACATTACGATCTTAGCAGCAATTGGAATGATCATGCTTTACGCTGTAGTGAAAAGATACCCAACAGAGTGGTTACATGAAGGAATTATCAATGGAATCAAACCGGGAATCATTCCGATTTTTATCTTTATATTAGTCGGCGCACTGATTGCGGTGTGGATCCAAGCAGGAATTATCCCGACACTTATGGTTATTGGTTTTAAATTGATAAGTGTCAAGTGGTTTGTTCCTTCTGTATTTGTTGTTTGTGCTATCGTCGGTAGTGCAGTAGGGAGTGCTTTTACTGTCATGTCAACGATTGGGATCGCATTTTTCGGTATTGGTACGACATTAGGAATTAATCCAGCGTTAGTCGTGGGATCAATTGTTTCAGGTGCTGTTTTTGGAGATAAAATGTCTCCTTTGTCAGAGTCAACCAATCTAGCCGCAGCAATCGTTGATGCCGATCTATTCAAGCACATCAAACATATGATGTGGTCTACGGTTCCAGCTTTTGTCGTTTCCTTCTTTTTGTTCATGGTTCTTGGACACACAAATAGAGAAACTAGTCTAACGGCTATCCGAGAAGTCACTGATATCCTGGAAGCAAACTTTACAATTTCTTTTTGGTCGTTGATTCCCTTGTTCTTAATGTTATTATGTGCTTGGAAAAAAGTACCAGCTATCTTGACTATTCTATTAAATATAGCTGTGGCGGTGGGGATGATCTTTATTCAGAATCCGCAAACTTCTCTTAGTAGTTTAGCGACAGTGATTGAATCTGGATTCGTTGCAACTACTGGCAATCAACAAATTGATTCATTACTTAGTCGTGGTGGGATCGAAAGTATGATGCCAACTGTTTCTTTGATCATTTTAACATTATCACTTGGTGGATTACTCATTGAATTCGGTTTGATTTCCACAGTTATGGATGTCGTTTCTAAGAAAATGACCAATACACCAAAATTGATTTTCACCACATTGATGACAAGTATTGGTGTCAATCTCTTTATTGGAGAACAATTTTTATCAGTTATCTTACCTGGGAATGCGTTCAAAGAGACTTACCAGAAAGCTGGGTTTGACCCAACTGTTTTAGGTAGAACGTTAGAAGATGGTGGCACAGTGATCAATTACCTTGTACCTTGGGGAATTGCGGGCAGCTTTGTAGCTAGTACCTTTGGGATTCCAACTCTCACATACTTACCATTTGTCTTTTTCAGTTTACTCTCACCAGTTTTTTCAATGGTTAGCGCCTTTACTGGATTAGGGATCGAAAAAATAGACGAAAAGCCGAATGGAACGCTTGGTATCGATACAAACGAATAAACTCTCGGAATATTTGAATCAAAAAAACGCTCAAAACAGCAATGTTTCGGGCGTTTTTTTACGATATACTTATTTTTGTTCTTCAATCAACTTCTTCATTTGTTCGATTTCTTTTTCTTGCGCTTCGATGATGTCGTTTGCTAATTTCTTGACTTCAGGATCTTTCAAATTGGCACGTTTACTGGTTAAAATAGCAATCGAATGATGAGGGATCATGGCTTTCATCCAAGCGACATCACTGACTGTTGTTTGACTACGGACCATAAACAAAGAACCGGCAAATACTAAGACACTTACCCCTAAAATGATTTTGTTCAATGTTTTATTCTCATACATTTTCCACATAAATAAGAGCATGATGATCGCCATTACAGCGCCCATCATCAATGCCATGAACACCCGTGTACGACTAAAGAAAAGATGATCGATCGAGTAGACATTCAAATACATCATACCAAACATGATGACGGTCGATACTCCAATCATTAATAAAAATTTCCAATACTTTTTCATTTAAAAACACTCCTTTTATTTTTTCCCCAACTTTTATCTTCTCAGCTTACAAAAAAACAAGCAACTAAATTGTTTGGTACAACTTAGTTGCTTGTTTTTGGCTTAAGGAACTCAAGCTATTTATAGGGCTTTTAAGCAAAGATATCATTTTTCTTGCGGTAGCTAAAGAAAATCACCAAGTAAAGAAGGGCAGTCAATAATGTCACACCAATTGAATTAGTGAAGAAGATTCCCACAAAGATCAATCCTAAAACTACGATTGCTAATAAGTTTACCCCTTTTTCAAAAAGAGAACCTTTCTTTAATGCAAGGATAAAGGCTGCAATACTGATCATAAGCCAGATGACTAAGACAGTGTAGGAAAGAGAACCAGCCAAATAGCCAAATAGTTTGTCACCAACAAAGTAAGAAAGAACAACGCCTAAATATAAAACACTTGCGCAAAATAATACGGAACGTTGTGGAACATGGTGTTTATTCAAAACAGATAGTTTTTTTGCTGCACCTTTTTTGTCTTTTAAACGGAAATACAGCAAACGTGAAGAAGCATATACACCTGAGTTGATGGAAGAAAAGAGCGCTAAGATGATCACAAAGTTTACAAGATCAGCGGCAAATGGAATATGCATTTTTTCAAATACCATCACAAATGGGCTAGCAGATGAGTTTGCCAAGGTATCCCAAGGGAAAATGATTAACAACAAGAACAATGGAATGATATAAAATGAAATGATTCGTCCCATTACTCCACGAATTGCCTTAGGAATCGCTTTTTTGGGATTGTCGGCTTCACTTACTGTGATCGCAATCAATTCTGAACCACCATAAGAATATATAACTACGAGTAGCGAGTTGACGATTCCTTTCATACCATGAGGGGCAAAGCCACCATGATCCGTAATACTGTTTAGTGTAGGAAAGACCCCAATGTCAAACATTTGATGACCTACTAGGTATATCCCGAAGATAATCAACAATATGATTACGCTGATTTTAGCAAATGCCAACCAATACTCAGTTTCAGCAAATAACCGCACAGAATATAAATTAATCAACGTTGTCAACACGGCTAGAATTAAGACAAAGGTCCAAGGTGGAATCGTTGGAAACCATAATTGTAAGAAGGATGCTGCCGCTACAGCTTCGGCAATAATATTGATCGTCCATAATGAATAGTAAACCCAGTCGATAAAGTCAGCAGAATGGGCACCTAAAAAAGGTCGAACAAGCCCCGATAATCCATGCTGGGTATCCCCGTCATCTAAAACTAATTTACCAAGACCATTCATTACGATGAATAAAACAGCCCCACCAATCAAAAAAGCAATCAAGACACCAGGACCGGCAATCCCAATAGCTTCGCCACTTCCTTTAAATAGTCCCGCACCAATAGCACCCCCCAGTGCTAGCATCGTGATGTGTCTGGAACTTAGTTGTTTTTTTAGTTTGTTTGTTTCAGTTTTCTCCATAAGCAACCCCTTTTCTAAGACTAAACTATTGACGACGAAACAATCGCAGTCAAATGATTGATAACTATATTAAGTAGAAAAATAACTTTTTATATCATAGCAAATTATCTGACAATTTCAACAATTCTGTAAATAAAAATTTCTACTTTAATGAAAACATCATATGTTTGTCATAAATTTCCTATGTAAGCGTAAAACTTGATAGTAGGAGCAAACCCTAATAAGAGAGCGTTTTGTTTGTCTTTTCCTAAGGGAAGAAATTATGATAGCAAAAAATCACTAATTTTCATGTTACTATTGAATTAATCAAATGAACCATAATGGTCATAGGAAAGTGAGGAAACCAGAATGTCAAAATTGCCTATCTTATTGGTTGCAAAAGATAAAGCGTTGTATTTTTTACCCTCTATTGATTCTTTAGATGTCATTTCGGGAAAAGATTTATTAGATCCAGTGTATTTTAATTTTTTCCATCCCAAATTGAAAGAATATGAATTGATCGTTTTTTTAGATTATGGATTCGAAACGGAAATAGCTGCGAAGATCCGCCCTTATACAACAGCTAAAATCGTTTTATACTTTTGGAATCATTTGAAAGAAGAGGAACACTTTCGAATGCTTCAACAAGCACAAAACGAATCGGCCGTCGATGAAATATACCATTTTGACCGGATAGAGGCGCAAAAACTTGGATTACGCCACAATAGTTCATTTTATTCTAAAAAGATGAAGATTCCTCAGGTGGAAGTCACTTCTGATTTGTTTTTTGGTGCCACTGATAATGGTCGTAAGGAGCTAGCAGAGAGCTATCGCAAGGAATTTGAACAGCGTGGACTTACAACCAATTATTATATTTTACCTTCACGAGGAAATGAGCAGGCGAATTATCTTTCTTACGCAGATTATTTAGCATTGACCGCACAATCACAAGGAATTTTAGAACTCATGAGAGCAGGACAAAAAGGAGTCACTTTACGAACTTTTGAATCTAGTTTTTTTGAGAAAAAGTTAGTGACTGACAATGAAGCAATTAAAAGCTACTATTTTTATAATCCTCAAAATATCTTTTTACTTCAGGAACGAAATTTGGATGAATTGCCGGAATTCCTGCATTCACCTTTTCAGCCAGTTGATCCGAACATTTTAAACTTTTTTGATGTCAATAATTGGGCTCAAAGGTTCTTATGGCTAGATAAAGTAGACTTTGAAAAATATGAGTATCATAAAGAAGATTAAGAATGTATGGGTGAAAAAGCTGGAAAAATTTTTTAGAAAAACAGTCGTTCTTTTAACGATGTAAACCTTTTCTCATTATACCAGATAAATCGCTTCCTTTTACGTTAATTATTTCAGTGGTAGCCGTAATAGTTGATAGTTATTTCTTCCTGTTTAATAGTAAAATAGGCTCCATAGGTTTAGTTGGCGTATCAGATATGATAAATGTATCGTCATTTGTTTAATATCTGATTGTTCAACAAGCGGATCTTTTGGTTTGATGGAGGAAAAATGAATAGATTAGAACGAAAAAAAATAATACAAGTGATTTTAGGGACAAGTATGATTGCATTAGCGATCACATTATTGATCACTGCACATAAAGGCGCAGATACGATCAGTGTTTTTTTATTAGGTATGTTGACGTTGATTGATATTCCCTTTTGGGTAGCTAGTTTGTTGTTTAATGCAGTAGTGTTAGGAATCGTTGCTATCTTCAATCGAAAAGAATTAGGGATCGGTAGTTTAATCAATGGTTTTGGATTGGGATTACTGATTGGACAGATTGAACCATGGCTAAATAAACTTTCAGTTAACATGACTGGCTATTCGATCATGGCAGTTCTTTTAGCCCCTATTTTATTTGGGGTTGGAGCGGGATTATATGTTTCTTCAAACAAAGGATCTGCCGCACTAGAAGCACTGACTCAATTGCTTTATAAATTTACGGGATTCAGTTTAACTTTTATTCGGATCGGTTTAGATGCACTAATGGTCGTTGTAGGCGTATTATTAGGTGCCCCTATTGGTATCGGAACACTTCTATGTGTACTAGCGATTGGACCAATCTTTGGATTAACACTAAAGCAATTGAATAGAATTTAAACGTGTGAAGCAATTTTGTGCGAATCGAACACCATTTATATATCTATTACATAGAAAGAGTCGGATTGATGTCCAGACTCTTTTTTGTTTTGTTTACTAATGATTCAGTTTAATGAAAAAAATAAAGAGAAAGTCTATTTTTGTTCAAAAAGTTGAACGATAACAAAATAAAAAAACAAAAAACAACATTATTATTGTACCGATTTTCTCTGAAAGTCCATCAGACAGCTGGATAAAGTGATTGAAAAAACGGATACATATTAAATAAAGTAAGATTTTTAAGAAGTAATTAGACCAATATTTTAGTTTATTTCGGATTTGACGATACAAAACACAAAAAGATAAACAAAAAACAGATGTTAAAATTTTTTATACTCAAGCTATAGAAAAGAGGTGAAAATGAATGAATCATTTACCTATCAATACAGGTGATACAGCATTTATGATTTTATGTACCGCAATGGTTTGCTTGATGACTCCTGGCTTGGCATTTTTTTATGGCGGGTTGGCACGGAAAAATAACATCACAACTATTATGGCACAGTCGTTTCTTTCAGTAGGAATAACAACTTTGATGTGGATATTTGGTGGTTTTGGATTAGCTTTCGGTAGAGATATCGGTGGACTAATTGGTAATCCAGCTGACTTTTTTTTAATGAAGCATGTCTCTAACGCACCTAATTTATTACATGGAGCAACGATTCCTTTTTTGATGTTCTTTTTATATCAATTGATGTTCATCGTAATCACCGTTCCATTGATGACGGGGGCCTTTGCTGGGAGATTGAATCTTAAAGGTTATGTTTTGCTTTTGATTTTTTGGAATCTTCTGATTTATTTCCCTGTTTGTCACTGGATATGGGGAGGCGGATTTTTAGCACAATTAGGCTTCCGAGATTTTGCTGGTGGTGCTGTCATCCATACGACTGCAGGGTTCGGCTCGCTGGCATGTATTTTGACACTTGGCCAAAGAAAGATTCCTGCTTCTGAACGATCAGGACATAGTAGTTTGATGGCAGCAGCTATTGGAACAGGTCTTCTTTGGTTTGGCTGGTTTGGATTTAATGCTGGAGGGGCACTCCGAGCAGATTACCAAGCGGTCAATGCTTTTGGTTCAACTTTTGTTGCGTTGGCATTTGCGATGATGACGTGGTTGATCTTAGCGAAAATCAGAGGGAATGGTTTTGATTTTGTCGACATTTTAACTGGTTCTGTCGCTGGACTTGCAACAGTTACACCGTGTGCAGGCTATATCAATCCAAGAAGTGCCATCATCATCGGAATCATTGCCGGAATTGTTTGTCAGTATGCTGTTGCATTTCGTAAGAAGAAAAATTGGGATGATGCACTTGATGTATGGGGTGTACATGGCATGGGTGGTTTTACTGGAACCATCTTAATTGGGCTTTTTGCTACAAATGCTCATTTGCTCTCTGATTCACACAGCTGGTTCCTATTAGGTGTTCAAATCATCGGTGTTTGTCTAGTTGCCTTATACGCTTATGCGCTCACAACAGGTATCTTAAAGAGCATCATGTGTCTAACGATCATCACGACGACGAAAGAAGAACAAGAAGAAGGATTAGATTTCACGTTTTTTGAAAATAAATAAATTAAATATAGTAGAAAAGAGGAAGTTTCATGCAAGAAAGCAAAGCGAAAATTCCTGCGAAGAAATTAACATTTTTTGGCTTTTTAGCCATGACGATCTCAATGGTTGTCTCACTTTATGAGTACCCAACATTTGCGACATCGGGCTTTAGTTTGGTTTTCTTCCTGTTGTTAGGCGGTTTGTTATGGTTTATTCCGGTAGCATTATGCGCGGCTGAAATGGCAACTGTTAAAGGCTGGGAAAAAGGCGGTGTCTACACTTGGGTAAGTCGCACGCTAGGTAAAAGATTTGGATTTGCTGCTATCTTTTTCCAATGGTTTGAAATCACAGTTGGTTACTTAACGATGCTGTATTTCCTGACAGGAGCATTATCTTATGCAACAGGAATCTCTGCTATCCAAAATAATAAGTTTTTGAAATTAGCGATTCTTTTAATTATTTTTTGGGCTATTTTATTGTCTCAATTAAGAGGGACAAAATATACTTCATTGATTGCTCGGATCGGGTTTATTGCAGGGATCTTGTTACCAGCACTAGTTCTATTCGGATTAGGTATCCACTATGTGGCTTCTGGCGCACCCTTACAAACGACACTATCAATGAAAACATTGATACCTGATTTTTCCAAATTACCAACATTAGTCGTTTTTGTTTCATTTATTTTAGCGTATATGGGGGTAGAAACCTCTGCTAGTCATGCAAATGAAATGGAAAATCCTAAAAAGAATTATCCACTAGCGATGTTCGTATTAGTTATATTAGCGATTATTTTGGATACGTTTGGTGGATTGACAGTGGCAACAACTGTTCCTCAACAAGGATTATCACTCAATACAGGGGTTATTCAATCTCTTGAATTTTTATTGCGACACATTGATCCCAGTCTTGCTTGGATTGCAAAAATTCTTGCTATCTTAGTGTGCTTAGGGGTTATTGGAGAAATTGCATCATGGGTCACTTCACCATCTAAAGCCTTACATGTGGCTGCCGAAGAAGGTTTATTACCCGCACATTTTGCGAAAGAAAATGCTTATGGTGTACCGGCAAACTTAATGATTGCTAATGGGATCGTTGCATCCATTTGGGCAACTGTCTTTACATTAAGTGGTGGCGGAAATAATTTATCCTTCCTTGCAGCTATGTCACTAACAGTAGTTATCTATTTGATGCTGTATTTTATGTTTTTTATTGGCTATTTAAAATTAGTTTACAAAGATGATTCATTAGAACGGGCTTATCAAGTGCCAGGTGGAAAAGTTGTCAAAACCATTGTCGCTTGTTTAGGATTATTGACTTCACTATTTGCTTTTTGTATTTCTTTTGTACCACCTTCAAGTATTGCTGCAGGCCAACATGGAATCTATGAAACGATTTTAGTCATTTCATATCTCATTGTTGCAGTTATTCCTTTTACGATTTATGCATATCGTCATAAATTTCAACATGCAAATAATAAATAAAAATTGAAAGCTGGTTATTAAAATGGATGTCAAAGAATTAGAACAATTGATTGGGAAAAATTTCCACTACTATCAAACAGGACATGTAGCAGATTATATCCCAGCGCTTGCGCAAGTAAATCCGGAACAATTAGGAATGGCAATTTATGATTTGAAGAAAAATCAATTAATCGAAGCGGGTGATTCGCAAGTTCGTTTTGCGATTGAAAGCATGTCAAAAGTACCCGTATTATTATTAGCCATCCAAGATAATGGCATCGATAAAGTCTTTCAAACGATCAATACAGAACCAACAGGTTTTGCTTTTAACTCGATTTTGAATATGGAACTCAATCATCGTCATCATCCAATGAATCCATTTGTGAATGCTGGTGCGATTGCAACCACTTCTTTGATTGCCGGAAAAGATCCAGAGGACAAATTCAATCGTATTTTAGCTTTTATGAAAGAAATTTGTGATGATCCTCAAATTACATTGAACGAAGAAATCTATCGTTCTGAATCAAGAACTGGGGATATTAATCGCTCCTTGGCTTATTACATGAAAGGTAATCAAATGATCGACGGAGATGTATCAGAAATCCTCGATGTGTATTTTAAACAATGTTCAGTAAATGTGACTGCTAAAGGGATTGCCAAGTTAGGCGCTGTCTTAGCGAATAAAGGTATTGCTCCTTGGAGTGGACAACAAATCATTACAGAAGAAAGCGCAACGATTGTCAAATCAATTATGACAACTGCAGGATTGTACGATGAATCAGGGGAATTTTCTGTTCATGTCGGTGTTCCAGCTAAAAGTGGTGTCGGTGGGGGCCTAATGGTAGCTGTTCCTAATTATTATGGCATGGGTGTTTTCAGCCCAGCATTAGATGCTTTTGGTAATAGCGCAGCTGGAATCCAACTTTTAAAAGATGTTGTCGAAAAACTCGATGTTGATATTTTTGACTAAAATTAGTGAGAAAGTATTAAGCAGAATGATGAAAACAGATTCCTCCTTAGTTGAATCTTTTTTACTCGATGCAAAAAATGCTTCACTGTCATTTATTTATAGTTAATGATTGGTTTGTTCGGGCTGGGAAGAAGCTTTTTCCCAGCTCAGACTTTTTTATTTTGTTTTTGTAAACGTTTTCCTTTTAAGGAAATAAAAAAAATGGGTTTTAAGTAATATGTTTAAATAAGTATATATATAAATTAGAGGAGCGAAAAAGGCATGTTGGAAAATTACATTGAGCGGAATATTTCGAGAAAAGTCTATCTTTGTGAGCAATTATTTGAATTTCAAGAAATAGATATCGAATATATTGCCAAAATGTTAGGTGTGACAATGCCTACTGTGTTACACGATCTTGAAAGTATCACCGAATGTTTAGAATATTGTATCGAAGACATTAAGCGAGAAAAGCATATCTATAGAGTCATATTTAAACATGGTATTGAATTATCAGAGTTAACACAGTTTTTATATGGACAATCGTATTTTTTAAAATTTTTAAGTTATTATTTTAGAGGGCAATTCACTAGTACGGAATTATCAGATCTTGAGTTTATCTCTTTAAGTAAAGTTTATACGATCAAAAAGACAGTCTTAGATTTCTTTAAAGCTAATTCCTATTTAAGAAATAAACAAATTATCATTCCTGAATTTGACGTGCGAAATCTTTTACTTTCCTTAGTGAGATACATTAATTGGGAAGGGTATGAAAATAAAAATCATCAAGTAATAGATGCTTGTCACCAATTGATTGATTTTGTCGAAACACATTTTTTCAAACGAAGATATTCTGAGGAAGATAGATTTTTGATTGTTCGAGGAATTGAAATAGCGATTGGACGTAAAGAATATCCTCTTTATTTTGATGAAGAAGATAAAAAGTCAGCTGAAAAAAAGCCTTTATTTCATATTGTTAGCCAAGGGTTAGCTGAACAAAAAGAACATTTAGATATACAAGAAGAAGACGTGTATTATATTTTTTCGTTATTTAACACACGAAATTATACGAACGAAAATATGGAATTATTGAAAAAAGATTTTGAAGTTGTTTATACCAGTTTCATTGAAAACACGCCTTGTCTCCATGAGCTAATCGAAAAAATTGTAACTAGAATTGACAAAAATTGTAAAAATGATTTTATTTTAAAAAAATCATTTTTACAGTTTATTCGTACGATCTGGGCAGATGGTCAAGTATTTCTCCCTGATCAAATCTATTTATTAACTACTTCAGAAAAAAAACTGTATGAGGATATCATAGTTATTCTCAATGATTGGAAGAAAACATACTATCCAAAAGTAAGATGGAATCACAACTTGATCAGAAAATTTGTCAAAAGTATGACATTGATTGCAGACGAAAAAGAAGAACAACCTACTGAAATTTTCATTGTGGCTCCTAGTGTTGTAAAGCAAATTTTTTATCGTGAACTACTCATGTCCGAAATGAATGAATATACTGAACTGAATCCAATGATTTATCATTCGTTAGAAGAATTACCAGATGAATGCTTGTATTTTACGCACAGAATCGTGTATTGTGATTATACTGTATATCAATGTGGATTTGACACTGAAAACACGAGGGTGATACCAATTTCTTTGAACAGGAAATATGAGCATCTTAATACCACATGGTCGGTTGTTTCAAATAAAAAGCACTTATAAATAGCAAGAATCAAATAGCAATAATCGAAGGTGGGCGTTCAAGAAGGAAGTGAATTCTTGAACGTCACTTTTCTATTTATGAAAAACAGCCTCGCTAATTGTTTAGCCCCATCCGTGTATTGTTTTTTGCAAATTTTCAACTTGTATTGGTTGTCAAAAAAAGAGAAACATGTCTTACTAGTAATGAGAGCAACGTACAGAGGAGGAACGACAATGACGATCTTAGCAGCCATTGATTCATTTAAAGGAAGTGCCTCATCGTTTGAGTTAAATCAAGCAGCTTTGAATGGCTGGTTTTCAAAAAAAGGAGAAAAAATCAATCGCCCGATTGCTGATGGAGGAGAAGGAACAGCAGAGGCGATCTATCATGCTTTAGGTGGTCAATGGCGGGTAATCGAAGGGGTAGATCTGCTTTTTCGAAAAGTAAGTTGCAGATATTTACTCACGGTTTATGCGGGAAAACGCCTGGCAGTGATTGAATCAACTGAAGTAATCGGTCTTGATTTATTAAAGGAGCCAACTGATCAAACGATTCGATCAGCTTCTAGCTTTGGCTTGGGAGAACTTTTGAAAGATGCTTTGACACAAGAGGTTGATCAGGTGATTGTCACATTAGGTGGGAGTGGCTGTTCAGATGGTGGCTTAGGTCTGTTGCAGTCGCTAGGAGCCAAGTTAGTTGGGGCTACAGAGGGAAATCCACTGCTGACGACGAAACGAATCGAGTGGGGCAAAAGCCGTGAAAAATTCAAAAAGGTTCAATTGCTAGTTGCTGCTGATGTGACAAGTTTTTACAGTGGCCCACAAGGAGCAGCTCAAATTTACGGTAAGCAAAAAGGTGGTACAAAAACAACTTTAGCATTTCTTGACAAACAGGCAACGAATTTAACCGAACAGATAAAACAAACGACTAATATTGATTTAAATGCTGTTTCTGGAAGTGGGGCTGCTGGTGGAATCGGTGGAGCGTTATTGCTTGTCGGTGGTAAAATGGTTTCTGGTTTTTCACTTGTTGCTCAACTGATTGGTTTAGAAGAAGCCATCAAACAAGCAGATCTCGTGATCACAGGTGAGGGACGAATCGATCAGCAGACGATCAATGGGAAAGTACCATATGGTGTAGCTAAACTGGCAAAGAAACATGGGAAAAAAGTTATTGCGTTATGTGGCAGTCGCGAAAAAAATCTTGGACGATTAGATGAATTTCTGCCAAGTGTTTTTAGTATCCAGCTAGGACCGATTGAATTGAAAAAAGCCTTAGATCGTCAAGAAACCCTCGAAAAAGTAGCGATTATGACACATAATCTCAGCCGATTAGTGGAAGATGATTTATCTTAGTTGACAGTTTAAAAATAATTATGTTAACCTAATAACAAATAAAACGAAGTGAGGGATCTTGCCATTGAAAAACTAAGTCAATGATTGAAAGCTGCATTAAGGCTATTTTATTAATGAGAAAAGTGCATAAATTACATTAATTACGATGTTTGAGTGAAGAGAAACGGTCTAACGATTGCCCGTTGAAGCTTGCTCACGCAGAATTTAATGTGAAAAACACTTACTCAATAAAAAATAGCAGGCAGATTTTCAGAATTGGCGAGTTTTCATTGGTGGGGTCTCTTTTTGTATCCCTTCTTTGGCGACCAGTTCTGAAAATAGGACTGGTCTTTTTTATAGGAGGATATAAATGTCGAAGATAGAAATTAAAAATTTAACTTTTGGTTATGACAATCAAGTGCTACCCTTATTTGATCAAGCTACATTGAATTTTGATACCACTTGGAAATTAGGATTGATCGGTCGGAATGGACGTGGAAAAACGACATTATTGAACATTTTACAAGATAAACTACCTTATCAAGGACAGATTATCCATCAGCAAGAATTTAACTATTTCCCTCAAGAAATTGGAGAAGAAGCACAATTTACTTATGATGCGTTGAATGAGATAGCTGATGTCGAACTTTGGGAAATCGAAAGAGAACTACAATTAATGGAAACTGACCCAGAGATTTTGTGGCGACCATTTCACACACTGTCTGGTGGTGAAAAAACAAAAGTACTCTTAGCACTGCTTTTTGTTGATGATCAGCATTTTCCTTTGATCGATGAGCCGACGAATCATTTGGATTTAGTCGGAAGAAAACAAGTAGCTAATTACTTGCAGAAAAAAAATCAAGGATTTATCGTGATCAGCCATGATCGCGGATTTATCGATGAAGTGGTCGATCATGTATTAGCAATTGAAAAAAGCCAATTAGAACTGTATCAGGGGAACTTTTCAGTATATGAAGAGCAAAAGCAGTTAAAAAATGAGTTTGAGATTGCCCAAAATGAAAAAATCAAAAAAGAAGTCACGCGCTTGAAGAAAACTGCAGCAGAAAAAGCAGAGTGGTCCCGCTCTCGTGAGGGAGATAAGACGAAAAAAAGCGTTGGGTTTATCGATACCGAAAATCGTAGAGTGAATCGTGGTGCAATTGGTGCGGATGCCGCTCGAACGATGAAACGCTCGAAAGCAATCGTGAATCGGATGGAAACGCAAATCGGGGAAAAAGAAAAATTATTGAAGGATATCGAATATGTAGAGCCTTTGACAATGAATGTCAAAAAAACACATCATAAACGATTGCTGACTGTGGAGAATTTACAACTGGGGTATCAACAGCTGCTTTTTTCGCCCGTTAATTTTACGATTGACCAAAACGAATGTGTGGCGTTGACAGGGGCAAACGGTATAGGGAAATCTACGATCATCCATTATCTTTTAGACGATTTTGATGGAATAACTGCAGGTACGATCCATAAGCCTAATCAACTAACGATCAGTTACGTGCGTCAGAATTATGAAGATAATCGAGGTACGCTCAGTGAATTTGCAGAAAAGCAAAAAGTTGATTATCAAACATTTTTAAATAATCTCCGCAAGTTAGGGATGGAAAGAGAAGTCTTTCATAACCGAATTGAACAGATGAGTATGGGGCAACGCAAAAAAGTTGAACTAGCCAAGTCGCTTTCTCAAGAAGCGGAATTATATATTTGGGATGAACCGTTGAACTATTTAGATGTCTTCAATCAAGTCCAGTTGGAGCAACTGATTTTATCGTTTAAACCTGCAATGTTGGTTGTGGATCATGACCAAGTCTTCTTAAATAAAATAGCTGATCGACTCATTTCACTCAAATAACTCATTGTCATCAATAAGTAGTGAAACTTGTTTTGCTCATTAGTTATGTTACAATCGAGCCAGAACAAACAAAGGAGCGTTGAATAATGTTATATGTAACTAGACATGGCGAGACAACTTGGAATGCAGCAGAACGAGTCTGCGGGAGAGCGGATGCCCCATTAACAGAAAAAGGGCAAAAACAAGCGGAGAAATTGGCTGAAAAAGTTTCAGAATTACAAATCCCAGTCACGAAGATTATCCATTCCCCTTTACAACGTGCAAAAGATACAGCGCAAGCCGTTGCCGATAAACTTCACTTGCCAATGGAAGTAGATGAACGGTTAATCGAAATGGATTTTGGGGAATACGACGGGATGCCAAGTTATGAAACAATCTTTCAAGAAGCACGACAAGAATTTGCGGTGCGTTTTCCAAATGGTGAATCAGTGTTAGATGTTTATGCTCGAGTTGTTCCATTGATCGAAGAATGTCTTGCTGATGAAGAGAATGTCTACCTATTAGTTTGTCATAATGCGTTGATTCGTATCATGAACGCTTATTTCCATCCTATGCCAAATGAGACATTCTTTGATTTTTTTGTTGAAAATACGGAATTAGTTACTTTTCCTAGTAAACATGAGCTGAACACTATAAAGTCTTAACTCATTTTTGGCGGGTAGCAGCGGAGTCAAACATTCGTATCATGAATCAAAAAAATAGTTGATTTCTGAAACCGATAAGCGGAAGAATCCAAAAATAGTTTTTGCTATTTTTGTCATTCTTCCGTTTATTTACGTGGCTTTTTGTCAATAAGGACTGATGAGTTGTATAAAATCAAATAGAGGTCAGAATGAACCAATGATTGATGCGTATTTTTGTACTGTCATTCAGCGCATGAAACACTTTTTAGTCGGTGTGTCGCTCTTTCTTTAGTTATATAATTAGCCATTAATCTTTGAAATCGCCTATCATTATCAATCAACGAAAACGCTTTTAGAAATAAAATTAATTTATTTTTATAAAAATGTTGAAATTTTATTTCACAAGAGGTATACTCTGTTCATAGAAATGAATACGGATACATCGCGTGAGGGGGAGACAGATGTTTGGTTTTTCGATTTTTATGAATGAAGCTTTAACGATAGAAAAAAAAGCTTATATCCAAAAGATGGCAAAGAATGGGTTTGATGGGATATTTACTTCTATGCATATTCCTGAAGATGATGCTAGTTTATATAAAAAACGGTTAACAGAACTAGGCGAATGTGCCAAAGAAAATCAATTGGATCTAATGGTAGATATTTCTGGAGATGCTTTAAAACATGCTGGGTTTTCGATGGCAGATTTAGAGCCATTAAAAAAGATTGGCGTTACTGGGTTACGAATGGATTACCATCTTTCAAATGAACAAATTGCGAATTGGAGCCATCAAATCAAAATCAGTTTAAACGCCAGCACGATCACTCCACAAGATGTCACAGAATTACAAGTCGCTAATGCAGATTTTTCTCAACTTGAAGCATGGCATAATTACTATCCGCGTCCCGAAACTGGATTAGATCGGAAATGGTATCAAGAAAAAAATCATTGGCTAAAAGAACAAGGCTTTACAATCCAAGGTTTTGTGGCAGGCGACGAAGCCTTACGTGGTCCGTTATATCAAGGTTTACCTACTTTAGAAAGTCATCGACATGTCCATCCTTTAGCTGCTGCTCTGGATTTGATGTCATGCGATACAGATTTGATTTATATCGGTGATGGCGGACTTTCAGAAGAAATTCAAGAACAATTTGCCATGTATCAAAGAGAACAAACAATTTTACTACATGCTGAAGTAATTGATGCCCAGTTTTACGAGTATATTTTAGGAAACCATATGAATCGGCAAGATGAAGCAAGAGATGTTATCCGCAGTGCGGATGCACGGTTTAGAAACATCCCTCAAATTCCTCCTCGTGATACGAAAGAACGAGCAAAAGGAACGATTACTTTAGATAATGAACGATATCTTCGTTACATGGGGGAGATTCAAATTACTAAAAAGGATTTACCAGCAGATGAAAAAGTGAATCGGGTCGCTCAAATAAGCGAAGCCGAGTTACCGCTACTTGAGCAAATCCGTGCAGGGGTAAATTTTAAAATAATTAGAAGAGAAGGAAAAACAAATGAAGCAAATTAATTTAGAAAATCTAACAACAGAGCGACGAAATCAACAAACATTTGGACTTGATGAAATGAGTGTTACCCAAGCAGTTCAGCTAATGAACCAAGAAGATCATAAAGTAGCCGAAGCCGTTTCAAAAGAATTGGCTAGCATCGAACCAGTGATCCAACAGACGATTAAATCTTTCCAACAAGGTGGTCGATTGATCTACATGGGTGCCGGTACAAGTGGTCGTTTAGGTGTGCTAGATGCTGCAGAGTGTGTACCAACATTTGGTGTAGAACCTGAGATGGTCATTGGCTTGATTGCTGGTGGTGAAGCAGCCATGACAGTTGCGGTTGAAGGAGCAGAAGACTCTTTAGAGTTAGGGAAAGAAGATTTAGTAAACTTAGGATTAACTGAAAATGATATGGTCATCGGGATTGCCGCAAGTGGTCGTACACCGTATGTGATTGGCGGTTTAGATTATGCTCGTACAATCGGAGCGACTACTGCTACAATTTCTTGTAATAAAAATGCTGAAATCAGTCAACATGCCGATTATCCGATCGAAGTTGATGCAGGACCTGAGTTTCTAACCGGTTCAACTCGCCTAAAATCTGGTACAGCACAAAAATTGATTTTGAATATGATCTCAACAATTAGTATGATCGGGATTGGCAAAGTGTTCAATAACTTGATGGTCGATGTGAAACCGACCAACGAAAAATTGATTGAGCGTTCAAAACGAATCATTATGCAAGCAACAGAGGTTGACTATCAAACCGCTGAGAAGTATTTTAATGAAGCAGATAAAAATGTGAAATTAGCGATCGTGATGATTTTAACCAATAGTGATAAAGCGACAGCAGAAGAAAAATTAGTTGAAGCAAACGGCTTTGTAAAAGGAACCTTATGAGGGGGAAGAACCAATGGCTAAAAATGAATTGACTTTAGAAGAACTAGCAACGCGGATCTATGCTGGTGTAGGCGGAATGGGCAATGTCGAAAGCATTGTCCACTGCATGACCCGTGTTCGAATGAAGATCATTAATGATGAGCTTGTCGATGTTGCAAAATTGAAAGCGATACCTGGTGTATTAGGCGTTGTTGAGGACGAACAACTGCAAGTGATCATCGGTCCTGGTAAAGTGAACAAAGTAGCACAAACGATGGTAGATCAAGCAGGTGTAAAATTAGGAGAACAGATTTCTTCAGGAAATAGAGCTTCTGATAAGTCGTCAGCCTCAGGAAAAGATTTGGTAAATGAGAGAGCGCAAGCGATGAAAGCTGCTCAAAAAAATAAACAAAAACCATCAAAAATCAAATCAATCTTGAAAGATATTTCGAACATTTTCGTCCCTATGATTCCAGCATTTGTCGGTACTGGGATCGTGGCAGGGATTGCTGCGGTACTAGCAAACTTAGTGACAGCGGGTACATTAGATGCAGCAACTTGGCAACAATACATTGATATCATGAACATTCTAAAAAATGGTATGTTCAGTTTCTTAGTGATTTATACAGGGATCAATGCAGCTCAAGTTTTTGGTGCAACACCAACTCTGGGTGGTGTTATCGGTGCGGTAGTCTTATTAACAGGCATGAATCCAGAAGCGCCACTTAAAAACTTATTCACTGGTGAAGCATTAGCTGCAGGTCAAGGTGGGATTTTAGGAGTTATTTTTGCTGTCTGGTTATTAGCAATCGTTGAAAAGAAATTGCATAAAGTTGTACCAGATTCCATTGATATTATTGTTACCCCTACATTATCATTGATTGCTATTGGCTTAGTCGAAATTTTCTTCATCATGCCACTCGCTGGTTTCATCTCAGATGGAATGGTTGGCGGAATCAACTGGGTATTAGGTGTAGGTGGGGCCTTTTCAGGATTTGTCTTGGGGACACTATTCTTACCGATGGTTATGTTCGGATTGCATCAAATCTTAACACCGATCCATGTCCAAATGATTGATGAAACAGGAAAAACACTATTATTACCTATTTTGGCGATGGCTGGTGCCGGACAAGTCGGAGCAGCATTAGCATTGTGGGTTCGTTGTAAAAAAGATAAAGAATTGACTGAAATGATCAAAGGTGCGTTACCCGTAGGAATCTTAGGAATCGGTGAACCATTGATCTACGGTGTGACACTGCCGTTAGGACGTCCGTTCATTACCGCTTGTATCGGTGGTGGTATTGGTGGTGCTGTTGTTGGGATGATTGGAAATGTAGGTGCTATTGCGATCGGGCCTTCTGGTGCTGCTTTGATCCCATTGATTTCAGATGGAAAATGGTTAGGGTATGTCTTAGGGTTACTCGCTGCTTACGCAGGTGGTTTCCTAGCAACATTCTTCTTTGGTATTCCTAAAGAGCAATTGGAGAAAGAAGAATTAGCTGAAGAAACAACAACTGAAATGACACCAATGACGGAAAATACAGGAGCAGTCAGCACAAGTGAAATTTCATTAGCTGCTGTAGCTGATGGAGTAGTTGAATCACTTGAAAAGGCAAGTGATCCCGTATTTGCTCAAAAAATGATGGGAGAAGGTTACTTTGTTGAGCCAATCAATGGTCAGATCTATTCACCAGTAAGTGGAACGATCAGCTCAGTGTTCCCCACTAAACACGCGATTGGTATCACAACCGCTAATGGATTAGAAGTGTTACTTCACATGGGGATCAATACAGTTGACCTTGGTGGTGCACCATTTGAGGTGAAGGTAACAGAAGGTCAGTTGGTGACACCCGATACACTTGTTGCTCAAGTCGATTTAGCAGCAATCAAAGCTGCCGGTAAAGAAACTTCGATGATGGTTTTAATTACCAATATGGAGAAAGTAAAAAATTTCGTTTTAGAAAAAACAGGTGAGACAAAAGCCAAAGCGAAGGTCATGACTGTTGAAGCTACAAAAAATTGAACGAAGTAAAAACAGATAAAGAATAAAGAAAATTCGAGCCTGGGACCAAGTGCGGTCTCAGGCTCTTTTCTATGATTAATAAGAGGGAAAAATAATTGTAAGAGAAACAGTTTGATTCATTTAAGACGATAAATCACTGGTGAACCAAGCTAAAAGTTCAATTGGAGAAATTAGAAGAAATACACGAAGACAAAGTGGCTAGAATAGTAAAATAAGCCCGATTTTGATGGTATGTACTAAAAGTAAAATCAGGCTTATTTCATTTTTGGTAGATGATTGTCCCAACATCGCCTATCTATTTAGCAACAAGTAATAAATGATTTTTCAAACTATCTAGTTCGTTTTCTTTCTCTTTTCCAATCATGAATTCCTCTTTGTCTATAGTTACCTTATTTACTTTTGAAATCTGAATCTCTTGTACAACATTATTGTTTTTATAAAACTTTATTTGATAGTTGAATCTTTTTTGCTTTGATGTCAGTTTCATATCATAACGTTGAGCATGTTGATCCGATTTATTAAACAGAACATTAAGGTTTCCTATTAATGTTTTTAAAAAATTGGGGTCTGTAGCTTTCCAACTTTTTTCTTTTCCTTCGTCATCTTTAACAAAAATCACTGCTTTATCGACTTCTTCTAAAGAAACCACAGGATCATTCTTTTGCTTGCAAGCACCTAAAAATAATAAATAAAACATTGAAAATAACACAACAAGAAATTTCTTTTTTTTAATGTTTTTTCACCACCTTGTTTATAATCTAGTGTCAAAAAAATATAAAATAACATATAAAAATCTAAATATTTCTATTTTTATTATACCTTTTCCTTTTTGTTCTGTTAAGTTAACGTTTGCAATATGCTTGGTTATATTAAGATTATTTGAACTGAATAGCTTTAAAAAGAGTATGGGGAATTTTATTTCTTCCATTTTGACTAGTGATTCTCTTTCGAACTGTCTATGTTTAAGTTTTTGATAACAAATTTTTCTGACAAAAGTAATCTAAATGAAGGGGAGATCCATTGAAATAGAATTAGAATCTGATACGATAACTTTTTATAACGGAAGTCTATGAATGGGGCATCATGTGGATGACGAGTGTTTTATCTTAGCCAGAGCTTCGTAACAAGTTCACACAATAAATCACAGTGTTGGAGGTGACACAGTTTACTTCTATTGTAATGTAAAATAATCGCAAGTGATGGATGAAGGATATTCGATAAGCGGATTACTGAATGAGTATAAAGCCTAAAAAAGAAAAATAGAGAGGAAACTTACCAACTAAGTTTCCTCTCTGTTCTATGTTTTGATCGAATTTTTTAGAAATTATTGGTTAGCTGTTTCGACTAACTTTTGATATACTCGCTCAACATCTGCTGGGGTTCCCCGTAATTCATAGTCGGCGAGGAAAGGGAAGCCAAATTGGCTGGCGTATTGTTTAGCGGTTAAGCAATATTGATTATTAAAATTTTTGTTTCCACTCCCTACGACACCCAGACAAAGCGTATGATTGTCTTCGTATTCCAGATATTCACGCATGGTTTCTGTTAAAATTTCTGTATCACCGTTATCTAACCCATTTCCTCCATCTAAGTAAGTGGGTACAAAAGTGAAGAAAGGTTCACTCTCTTGTTGAAAGTCACTATTTTCATGAATTTCTTTTAGCGTGATTTCTGGTAATTGAGGATTTAACTCATGTTGGTTCGCAGCATATTCAGCAAGTTTTTTAGCGAAAGCTCGTGTGTTTCCAGAGATCGATATATATAGAATGTTCATTACATTTCCTCCAATTCTTGTCTCCAGTATAGCATTTTTTTATCAATTTTTGGAAAAGGTTTTCCCTAAATGAATATGCAAGATTCTTGTATAATTAGAAAAAAATAGTTACAATTATATTTCTATTAGAATTTTTATGAATAAAGTAAAACAGGTGAAGATTTGTTATACTTTTGGTAAAAGCGGTTTATTTTGGAGGATGCTTAAAATGGATACAGAGCAACAGAACAAAGGAATAGGGTTGTTTCCACTAGCGGCCTTAGTGATTGGGTCAGCGATAGGAGGTGGCGTATTTGGTATTATGACGGACATCTCCGGATCGGCTGGTGCCCCAGCTATTTTTAGTTGGGTGCTAGTTGGAACAGCTATGTTGATGCTCTCGTTATCAATCAATAATATCAATAAAAAACGTCCAGAGCTGGAAGGTGGTATTTTCAGCTATGCAGAAGCTGGTTTCGGACGTTTTGCTGGATTTATCAGTGGTTGGGGTTATTGGCTTACTTGTTGGTTGGGGAACGTAGCCTTTGCTACGTTGCTAATGAGTGCTTTAGGTTACTTTTTCCCAGTATTCGACGGAGGTCAGAATATCGCTTCGATCGTTATGAGCACTTTGTTTTTATGGGGATATGCTTGGCTAGTCAATCGTGGGGTCGAAAATGCAAGTTATGTGAACGCTATTGTAACGATCTGTAAACTTGTCCCACTATTTTTATTTATTGTTGTAGCAATCAGTACCTTTTCACTGCAACAATTTATCGATAATTTTTCTAGTGATATCATATTGAGTGCGAATGGCCAGCCCGTGCCATTTTCTAGTCAGATATTGAGCTGTATCATGGTGATGTTATGGGTGTTTGTTGGGATCGAAGGAGCTTCTGTGGTTGGTTCTCGTGCAAAGAAAAAATCAGATGTAGGGAAAGCAACGATCCTTGGTATTTTTGGTTTAATCATCATTTATGTTTTAGTTTCGATGTTACCTTATGGGACAATGTCAATGAAAGAATTGCAAGGAATCCAAACACAGCCAGCGATGGGCTATGTGTTTGAAATGATGGTAGGAAAATGGGGAGCAATCTTGATCAACGGCGGTTTGATCATTTCGCTTGTCGGTGTCTGGTTATCTTGGACGATTTTACCGATTGAAACCATGAGGAATATGGCAGATGCTAACTTATTACCGAAACGCTGGGGTCAAGTCAATAAAAAAGGTGCGCCAACGTATGCTATTGTCTTAACGACGATTTGTACTAATGTTTTCTTACTTTCTTTATTGTTCACGGATAGTGCGTATAATTTTGCTTACACACTTGGGACAGCAGCGATATTCTTTACTTGGTTATTCTTAGGTCTTTATCAGATGAAACTATCTTATCAAAGAAAAGAATGGGGGCAATTCTTTATCGGCTTTTTAGCCAGTGCATTTCAAGTCTGGGCAATGCTCGTGGTTGCTTTCAATGAAGTGATGTTAGTGTTAGTACTCTTCTTACCTGGGATCTTCTTTTATTTAAGAGCCCGGAAAGAACAAAATGAGCCAATCCCTCATCTTCACTTAGATAAATTTTTATTAGTCGGTGTCACAATGATCGGACTAACAGCAATGATTCTATTTGCTACAGGCGTTTTACATGTTTAAATACACAAATATGTTAAATTAAGTCGTTAAAAAAGCCAAATAAACGGTAATTCATGATTCTAATAAAAGAATCGTTAGCAAAACCGGTTATCTGGCTTTTTTTGATGTGTTCATGCACCTACTATTGTTTTGGTCTGATCAACCATTCCTGATAATGTAGGATCAATGTCCACTGGTTATTTTGATTCCGACCAGACTAATCAATAATAAGCCAACGAAAAACCAAGTGGCTAATGTCAGTTTATCATGAAACAAGACGACACCAATGATCACTGAACCAACGGCACCGATTCCGGTCCAAATAGGATAGGATAAACTCATTGGTAACTGTTTGATCGCCTTTGATAAGAGATAAAAGCTGGCGATCATGCCAATGACTGTGTAGAAAGAATAATTCAATTTAGAAAAACCATCACTCCATTTCATCATCGTAGACCAAAAAACTTCCAAGATTCCCGCTAAGATTAATTCAAACCATGCCATATTAATCACTCCATTTACACAAAAAAGAGGAGTAGCATTCCTCCAAAGACCTAATGGAATGCTTATCCTCTTAATACTACCCGGCGATAGTTGTGTCATTATTTTGTTAATTGAAAGGATAACACAGAATAAAAAATAAGGGTAGTGATAAGCTAAAACGTGAACCAATTTGAATCGGCTATTCGATTTAGAAGTCGTTTTTTGGAGGAAAACACCTACGCTAAAGTGTTATTTAAGATAATGAAGCACGTTTTTGTTTGTTTTTTGTTCATTTGTTAGTTAACAAAAATAAGCTCTCAAAAAATTTGAACTGTAAACGAGTTGTTTCAATCGTAAGTGATTTTTCTAATTTTTTTATTGAATTGACTGAATTTTTAAAAAATACAATGAGATAATTGGATTTTATCTATATTTTCATGGCTTTTTGATTTATAATAAAAAAATATCTTGTAATTTTAAGGAGGAAGTCAAATGGAGAACTATCTTAGTCTTTTAGGTGTCTTGATCGTCATTATCGGTTTTGCACTAAAATTAGATTCAATTTTGATCGTAATGGTCGCACTGATTGTCACCGCATTGACAGGCGGTTTAGGAATTGAAGGAATGTTAGAAACTTTAGGAACAAGTTTTGTCAATAATCGAGGAATGGCTATTTTTATCATTATTATGTTGGCAACAGGTACACTGGAACGTAATGGTTTGAAAGAATCAGCAGCTTCGCTTATTAAGCGCTTTAAGAAAGTATCAGCTGGAATGATCATTGATATCTATGGGGTCTTCCGTATGATCTTTGCAGCGTTCAATGTCAGCTTTGGTGGAGTTGCCGGTTTTGTCCGCCCAATCATCATGCCAATGGCTTTAGGAACAGTCGAATCAAAAGGCCTGGAAATTGATCCACAACATGAGGAAGAATTAAAAGGCATGTCTTCTGCGATGGAAAATATTTGTTGGTTCTTTGGTCAAGTATTATTCGTTGGTGGAGCAGGTGCGTTGTTAGTTCAATCGACTTTAAAAGGTCTAGGTTATGAAGTGACACTAGGACAACTTGCTTTGGTTGAAGTACCAGTTGCTGTCGTTGCACTGATTGTTGCAAGTATTTATTTCTACTTAAGAGAAAAGAAATTAGCGAAAAAATATTATTCAGGAAAGGGGCAATAATATGAGCTTTTTTACAGATCCTGAAATTTTATTAGGGGATAAATTATTAGAAATATTATATATCATCATGGGGTTAGTTCTGATTTATACAGGAATCAGAAACATTAACGATAAAACGAATCCTCATCGATACGGTTCTGCTTTTTTCTGGACAGTATTAGGAATCGTAATTGCTGGTGGAAGATGGTTACCTGCGATCGTCAACGGTCTTTTGATTTTTGCCATGACAGTTCCAGCGATTGCCAAGAAAGTCAGCAAAGGAGAAAGTCGCTTACCTTCTAAACAATACATGGAAAAAATGTCTGATAAATTAGGAATGAAAATCTTTATTCCGGCATTGAGTATTGGGATCTTTGCAATCTTGTTCGCACTCTTTACTAAGCTTGGCGCATTAGTTGGTGTTGGTGTTGGTGTTTTTGCCGCAATGGTGATCATGATGTTCTTCTCACGAGACAATCGACCAACTACTTTCTTAGATGATGCTGCGGATATGCTAGGAACAGTAGGACCTTTAAGTATGTTACCAATGCTCTTGGCATCATTAGGAGCGGTTTTTACAAGTGCAGGAGTAGGGACAGTTATTTCTAATGCAGTCGGGCAAATCGTTCCCGAAGGTAATGTGAATGTCGGTATTATAATCTATGCATTGGGTATGGTTATCTTCACGGTGATTATGGGGAACGCCTTTGCAGCGATTACGGTAATGACTGTAGGGATCGGTGCACCGTTTGTATTCAGTCACGGCGCAAATCCAGCACTAGTGGGAATGGTTGCTCTGACCTGTGGGTTCTGTGGAACCTTGTTAACACCGATGGCTGCAAACTTCAATGTCGTGCCTGTGGCAATGTTAGAGATGAAAGATAAATACGGCGTAATCAAGAACCAATTATTCGTAGCGATCTTCATGTTAGTGTTCCAAATCGTTTATATGATTTTATTTAAATAAGAAAAAACTCTATAATAATAGTTAGTTTATACTGAGAATAATGGAGGAATGTAAAATGAAAGTACTAGTAACTGGTTTTGATCCATTTGGTGGAGATAAAGTGAATCCTGCTTATGAAGCAGTGAAAAAAATGCCTGATGAAATTGCTGGAGCACAAATTATCAAAGTGGAAGTCCCAACGGTTTTTGCTAAAAGCAGCCAAGTTGTGGAAAAAGCAATCGAAGAACATCAACCGGAAATCGTCATCTGTGTTGGACAAGCTGGTGGACGTTCAGCTGTTTCATTCGAACGAGTAGCAATCAATTTAGCAGAAGCTAGAATTGCTGACAACGAAGGAAACCAACCTTTTGATACAGCGTTAGAACCAGATGGACCAGCTGCTTATTTCACTTCTTTACCGATTAAAGCAATGACAAAAAATGTCCATGAACATGGATTACCTGCTTACATTTCGTATACAGCTGGTACCTTTGTTTGCAACGACATCATGTATCGTTTGCTTCACTTGATTGAGACAAAATTCCCGACGATTCGTGGCGGATTTATCCATGTGCCATTTTCACCTGATCAAGTGATTGATCGTCCAGTAGGCACACCATCAATGTCATTAGATGATATTGCCGCTTCTTTGACTTATGCAGTAGAAGCAGCCGTAACAAATGATCATGACATTGCTGGCAATGCAGGAACAACTCACTAATTTTTACAAATAATGTAGTGAAAAACAAGTCATTGTGTCGACTGGTCGAATCAGACCAGTCGATTCTTTTTTTGAAAGGAAACATAAGTAATGAACGACTGGCAAAAGGTATTTAAAGAATGGTATCCCAAAGAAATCAATCAAGTCTATCCAATTAAGATATCAAAACAGTATACAAGTAATCAGCGTTGGGAAATCTATGAAAAGTTGACGACGAAACAACGTCAATTAGTTGATCAACATCGACGCTACTTGATTAATTCCCAATTTATAGAAGAAAATTATTTAGCAGCGACTGATTGGGTCTTTTCCGATTTTAAAATCAATCCTTTTTTTCGTACCAAACGGCGACAACAAAAATTATATTGCGAATGCGGTCGTGAATTAAAAGTGCAATATATCGTTCATTCACCAAAGACCGGTAAGAGCCTTTCTTTAGGGATCAATCACTTTGCTGAACATTTACACGTAAGCCCGCAAATCGCAACATCTATCAATCAAGGGATGACTAAAGTCGATTTAGCACTAGACGAATTATTGTGGCTGAAACAGCAAAACGTGGCGTTTCCAGAAGATTTATGGCAAGAATATTGTTTTATGCTCTACCAAAATCGAAAATTAAAAAATCCCTATTTGCCTGATCAAAAACTAGTTGCCAGGGTTGTGGATTTTCGTGAAGCAGATATGCCAATTTATCTTGCTGATTATCAAGCGCTGAAACAAGAGATCTCACGTATTGCAACGCAATTAGAGGGAACCCCTAAAAAAATTCGTGGGAAGAAAGAACTATTTGAAGATTTTTCAGAAGAATTAGTGAAAGATGTCGAGACTTTTTTAACGAATTACCGAACTTTTTTGCAAAAAGACTGGGCGTTGATCGCTGTTGACGGGGGTGAACAACTATCATTGACCTTCTTTGAAACATTCATCCAGCAATTAAGAGCAACTGGACGCCAACAAACTCCAGAACAACAGAGTAAAATGACCGAATATGCACGCAAGCAGCGATTTATCCAATCCGAGGTGTATCTTTTCATCTGGCAGCAATATTGTCGTTATGGTTTCACAGAAGGCTTCTTTGATAGTATTCCTAGAGTCATGAGAAATGGTTTCTTGAAGGTCTTACGAAAAGAAAAAGAAATGAAGCAAACAGTGATAGCCAACGAAAATGTGTCACAGAAAAAGGTAGTCACCGAGGAAGTATGGGATAAAATTGCTGTTGAGTTGAAAACGAAAAAAGTGACGACCATTTTAACAGAACTAAATGAAAATGACTATTCCTTATCGAAAGAACAACAACATGCGTTACAATATTTCCAACAATTAGAAAAAGTTTTGCAAACAGAAAGTTCAAAAACTAAGCAATTATTAAAAAGACTATTGTGAAAGTCGATAGGGTAAAAATAAGCTAGCTACCACCAATCAGTTGTTGGCGACAGCTAGCTTATTTAGATAAGTACCAAGAAAAAGGGAACATCGAAACATGCTTTACCAGAAGTCTGTCGATTATATTCAGATCAAAATGATCATGGCACGGTCTTAAATCAGCACACTCTTTTCATGCTCTTGATCATATTCTTTTTCCATTTTTAGCATTCGTTCACGTTCTTTTTGGTTATACCAAGGAGAAACTGTGAAAGCCAAGACATCATTCAATAGGTAAACGGAACTATTGACAAACATAGCTAAACTAGCTGAACCATGTCTAAATGAGATGTACCACAGAACCATCTGTGCTAATCCTGAAGCCAACCACCAATAATATTGGTTATTGTAACGCAAGAAACTGATCACACCAGCTGTCAAACTGATTGAAAAGGCAATAGCATCGATCCAAGGACGTGGATCGTCTGTTAAGCGCCCAATCAAGAAACCTGAAATAGCATAAACCAGGATCGTAGCAAAAATTGCGACTAACCATGTTTTTCCATTGAACTTACGGATTTTTGCTGCCATGTTATGATTCCATTCTTTACTTAATAAAACAGGGATATCTAAGGTGATCATATAGGCGATTTGTTCGCCGATACTCAAGTAATTTTTAGCAGAAAAACCAACGATGATGAAACAAATAGCTGATAAAATTCCTAAAATACCATTAACAGATTTCGCTGCATTGATTGATAAGATACACAAGACACCAAGTGTAGTACCGATAAAAGTGATCACCGCTAACCAAGTAATAGGGCTATTCACAAGGGTCATAATCTGACACCCAAGACTAAAAAAGAAAAGATAGTAATTTTGTTGAGGCCAACCTTTGAGTTGGTGTGCTAAAAAGCGAAAATAATTTATCATTGATAAAAGCTCCTTTAAACACTAAATATAGTATGTGTTCGATTTGTTGACACAACCTATTGTATTACTTTCAAAAAATATTTCTAGTCTTTCAATTTAAAATAATATGTGTTATGATACTTTTTGCTTTGTTTTCTGGAAACATGAAAACTTTACATTGAATTGATGAAAGAATGGGAAGTCAACCGACGTAGGTGAACTTTCCATTTTTTTCTTTATAAAAAACTTTTGACCAAAGAAAATGTTAAAATATGAAAAAGAATAAAAGATTAAAGGAGTAAAAAAATGAATTTATCTGCTATCCATCATGTCGCAATTATTGTATCTGACTATCAAAAATCACGGGAATTTTACGTTGATAAGTTAGGCTTTGAAGTAATCCGTGAAAATTATCGTGCGGAAAGAGAAGATTATAAATTAGATTTAAAGCTTGGAACAGCTGAATTAGAAATATTCGGGGTAGCTAATGCGCCTAAACGTCCAAGTTATCCAGAAGCATGTGGATTAAGACATCTGGCTTTTAAAGTGGAACAGATTGAATCTGTCATTGAAGAGCTTCGTTTAAAAGGGATCGAAACTGAGCCAATTCGAATCGATACATTTACTGGGAAAAAAATGACTTTTTTCTTTGATCCAGATGGTTTGCCGTTAGAATTACATGAATAAGTAACAAAATTGTCACTTTTTCTTTCTGTCATTCGATTTTTTTTAATAAAAAATCTTGGTATGCTAGTAAAAAAAAGGAAAAGGGAGACACTGATGAAGATGAAAAAAATTTTATTTGGGTCAGCTATTCTCATACTTATTGGGCTAACGGCTTCGTTAGGATTATTGACTGCTACGTTTCGTTATGATGATATTAGTGAACAAGAATATCAAATCTCACTGAAAAAAGCAGTGGGAATCTTTAAAAAAGAAACAAATAAAACAAAAGTTCAAATGGTTCAGTTTGTACCAAAAGAGGATGTCCAACAACAAACAAACAATACCTTTCAATATCTTTTCGTAGATTCTGAACAAACGCTTGTTGTCAATCCTACAACCGGAAAGCCAGCTGTTCGTTCGAGTAAATTAGCCGAAAACCAACCATTCTTTGACATCAAAAAGATCTACTCAAGCAAATCTCCTCAAAAGGCAATGAAAGAAGCTGTTAAACAAAGTGGAAAGCGCAATGCTAAAGTAAGAAGTTGGGTTTTGCTAATGAAAAGCGACAAATTATACTATGAGATCAAATTAGCAGAGGATAATGAAGAATCTGTTTTGTTGATTCGTGCCTAAAAATCAATAGCTATCATTTTTCTTTTTTACAATATAAGAGTAAGCTAAATGTGTAAAAAAGAAAGGAAGTCATTGCTATGGAAAAGATGAAATGCCCAAATTGTGGGAAAAAGTTTACTTATGAAGAAGTCAACAATGTAGTTGAACATGTTGATAAAGAAATGCCGATCGTTTGTCCTTATTGCCGGACAGAAGCTGCTCGCATCGTTTCACATGGTTATTTTGTTACCCAAAAAATCGAGGATTATTTAAAATAACTCTTTTGATCTTTATTTTTCAGTGATAGAATGAAAAAAAGGAGAGAATGAAATGATTCGTTTTGCAAAAAAAGAGGATGCTCAAGAGATTGCTCCGCTGATTTTAGTTATTTTAAATGATATGGAATTACCTTTTTTACAAAAGTATGGGAAAGAAAAAACAATTGAAATCTTAGAAGAAGCCATTATGGATCCCGATTATCGTTACAGTTATACAAGAGGAATTGTTGAAGAAATTGATGGCAAGATAGCTGGTGTAGCATTTGGCTACACAGATGAAGAAGAGCCATTTATCGATAAACCCTTAGAAGTAATTTTAGAAAAACATGGAATTACAGATAAGGAACAATTATTTGTAGATCAAGAAACATTTCCTAAAGAATGGTATTTGGATTCCATTTCCGTTTCGGAAGCTTTTAGAGGACAAGGAATAGGTTCACACTTACTTGAAGCTTTACCTAAATTAGCTAAAAAAACTGGGCGAAATGTTATTGGTTTAAGTGTAGATGAACAAAATCCTAACGCCAAAAGATTGTATGAACGTCACGGATTTAAAGTAGTAGGCAAAAGGAAAATCAGTGATCATCTCTATGATCACATGCAAAAGGAAATTTAATGGTTTCTTAATTAAACCAAACTTATTATTTTTTAATAAAGACATTTAAATTGTTGTAACTATTATTTGATAAAATGTTGAGTGAAAACAAGGTTTTTCACTCTTTTTTTGTTTTTTTTTCATAAATTTCAGTTGTATATATTAAATGATAGTTGTTATAATCTCTTTTTTATGAAAATATTTTTCATTTATTTTCAATTATTCTGTAATGACGGGTCTTTTTTTAAGTATTAAAATATGCTCTATCGCTCGTCACTGGGCTTGGAGACAGGAAAGGACCGTTGAAATGTTAAGAAGTAAAATTGGGAATATATTTGGTGTTGTGCTATTATTTTTAAATCTCTTTGTTGCTCTACCTGCAATAGCGGAAACTTATACGCCTCAAGATTCTGGTAGCATCTATGATGATTTAACTGGTGATTATGGAATATTAGGGATTGCTTCTCAATTCCATATATTCGCAAAAGAAAAAACGACGATAAACGCGCATACAAATGGTAATATTGCAACAAAAGAGCTAGATGCAAACAATAATTTTGGGACAGATATCATCACAGGTGACCTCCAACTAGAAATTAACTATGTTCAAGCAACTGATTCATTGATTGGCTCATCCTTTACTTCGGGAGATAGTAACCGAGTAAATAAATTTGTTGTAGGTTCTTCAATTAGTACAGGGATCGAAAATGATCGGGCAGTGGTGAATGGCTCAAGGATCGACCATTTATCTGCTTCAGAACTTTATCAAGATCGCCCTGGGAATACTTATATTGATTTTGACACGGAATTTGCAAAATTAGAAGGAGCTTCGGAAAGTTTGATGTCGATTACTCCTGCTAAAACCTATCTTTCAAGTGATTTTTCTGATATGAATAATCGAACGATTGATGTAACAGGAATGGGAAGTTCAGATGTTGTAATCATCAATGTGGATGCTTCAGTGTTATCATTGAATACACCACTGAATATTGTAAATTCTGAAAATAAAATTTTGGTTATGAATGTCATCAATGCACCAGCTGATTTCACGATCCAGTCACAAATTCATTACAATAATCGAGCAAATCATGAAACGGAAGATTTTTCTGACGCAAATATTTCATGGAATTTCCCAAGTAATGTAACGAACTTGGCGATAAATGCACCTTTTCAAGGTACCATTATTGCGCCACGAGCAGATGTCACAGCCAATCAAAATATGGATGGAACAATCATCGGAAAAAATGTTACGCTAAATGCAGCAACCAATCGTTGGGACCCTAACGAAATTTTCCTTGCTGATAATCCAGATAATTCTGGATCAAGTGACAGCAGTACGGACACGACAAGCAGTGACAGCAGTACCGACACAACAAGCAGTGATAGCAGTACAGATACCACAAGCAGTGATAGCAGTACGGACACGACAAGCAGTGATAGCAGTACCGATACAACAAGCAGTGACAGCAGTACGGATACCACAAGCAGTGACAGCAGTACGGACACGACAAGCAGTGACAGCAGTACGGATACCACAAGCAGTGATAGCAGTACGGATACGACAAGTGGTGACAGTGATACAGATACGACAAGCAGTGACAGCAGTACGGACACAACAAGCAGTGATAGCAGTACTAACCCAACAAGTGGTGACAGTGATACAGATACGACAAGCAGTGATAGCAGTACAGATACGACAAGCAGTGACAGCAGTACGGATACGACAAGCAGTGATAGTAGTACGGATACGACAAGTAGTGATAGCAGTACAGACACGACAAGCAGTGACAGTAGTACTAACCCAACAAGTGGTGACAGTGATACCGATACGACAAGCAGTGACAGCAGTACGGATACGACAAGCAGTGATAGCAGTACGGATACGACAAGCAGTGACAGTAGTACTAACCCAACAAGTGGTGACAGCAGTAGCAACCCAACAAATGGTAATAGTGATACTGACACGCCAACTCCATTTCATATTGATCCAAGTATGAGCGGAGAGGATACCAATCAGGTGTATCCTAATAATAATGATAAAACTAATCAATCAAATGGAATGAATAGCACCATCCCACAACAAGGGAAGGGTACTGATTTAGATAGAAATGAGTTTAACAGTTCCACAAATGAAACAACTAACGTAACCGATGAATCTCGGTCAATGGATTTTCAAGATCAAGATTCACAAGTTTTGCCAAAAACAAATAGTGCTTCCAATAAATGGTTAGCAATTGTTGGTGGAATGATTATTGTGTTAGTTGTTATTGTGGGATTTATGAGAAGAAAGAAGCATAAATAAGAAGAATAAATAAAGGCTCATCAAGTGTTTGACTGAGCCAACTAAAAATAAGCCTTCCTACATGAAGCGTATCTGCTAAGTTCGTTTGCTCTGACTAGCGGGTCTTGTTTCCTAGAGGATGGCTTATTTTTTTTTGAAGTTATTCTGATTATAAGAAGGAGCAAGTTAATTTGTGTCTAATCGGTAAGAAAGAGGTGTATCTTTGTCATGGTTTTTACGGTATAACCAGTAGTCTAATACAGCTGCGATACAGATACAGATAGGCGCATTTTCTTCCATTGGAATATCAAGTACATAATAATCTCCAGAAAAAAGCGTTGCTTTATCCATTTTCATGATTCGTTGATTAAAATGATGGATTTGATATTGATGGTTATAGATATCTCCTTGAACTGTCCAATGAAGACGACGTACATAGTAAAAATCCCCGGGCCAGTTAAAGATTTTTTGCATCGTTCCCACTTTTTTAAAATCCTTATAAAGTTCAAAACGGGTTCCGAAAGTTAGACTCGTTTGTTTAATATGTGCCACAAGATTTCCGTTCATTGCATAAAGAGACAAAGCATCTCCTTTTGTTCCCCAACGACCAACCATTAAGAAGATGGATTTACCAGATTCATTTTTAACAACAGTCCTCGTGACACGACTGAGATGCTTTTCTTGAATGAAAAATTCTGACATCTTTCTCCCTCTTTTCTCGAAAATTATAGATTTTCGGAAATTGCCCGTAAGATTGCCTTGCCGACCCCAGACTCCAGGTTAGTATCAGTGACAAATTTTGCGTAATCTTTGACTTCGATTTCAGCATTTCCCATCGCAAAACTAACACCAGCCACTTGTAACATACTAACGTCATTAAAATTATCCCCAATCGCCATGACATCGTCTAATTCGATTCCTCGGTCATGTGCGACATGAGCCACAGCAATTCCTTTTTGGGCATTTTTGTGATTGACCTCGATATTGTTTTGACCAGACGAAGTAACAGCTAAGTCACCCAGTTCACTGATTTCTTTTCCAACTGGACCCAATACTCGCGGACCTTCCGTATGGAAACAAATCACTTTTAATACCTCTAATGTTTCGTCTTGGAGCAAGTCACGAATACTATCAACATAATTGATATGCAAAAGTTCAAGGTTGGCTGAAGCCATCGCAATCGCCATTTTATATGTTAAATGGGGGAGATGACTACCAATCATTGAGGCAAAGCTTTCAATTCTTTTGGCTTGGCTTTCAGAATAAAGCCCTCGATTGGTCGATACTTCATAATAAATCTCATTTTGATCAAGGATATCTAAGACAGTTGCAGTTTTTAGAGTCGGTATTGGAACAGTGAACAAGGAGTTTCCTGTTTTGTCGAAAACTTGCGCACCATTTAGCGTAATCATGGCACAATCAATGCCAACTTCATCTAAAGCCGCACGTGCTTCTTGATAATTGCGACCAGTCGCAACCATAAATTCAATCCCTGCATCATTGGCAAAGCGGATCGCTTCGGTATTTTCGGGTGATATACTCATATGGGCATCTAATAAAGTACCGTCCATATCTGATGCGATTAATTTGATCATAACTCTCATCGTTCCTTTCTTTCTCTTCTTCTTAGTTTACCATATCCAGATGACACTGCGTGCGAAGATTGCCCCTTGTTAAGAAAGAATTTGTGAGTTATCCTGATTGTTGGAGGTGGAACGATTGAAAGAAATCATTCATAACAGTTGGCAAACGATTTTAACAGATGAGTTTGAAAAAGAATACTACCAAAAGTTAAGAAACTTTTTAAAAAAAGAATATACGACTCAGAAAATTCATCCAGATATGTATCATATTTATGAAGCGTTGGAATTGACTCCTTACGAAAAAGTAAAGGTTGTGATTTTAGGTCAAGACCCTTATCATGGTGTCAATCAAGCACATGGCTTATCTTTTTCTGTGCAACCAGGGGTTAAAATTCCACCATCATTAAACAATATCTATAAAGAATTGCAAAGTGATTTAGGTATTTCGCCGGTCAAACATGGCAATTTAGTTTCTTGGGCTAAGCAAGGCGTTTTACTATTAAATACGGTACTAACGGTCCGAGAAGGTCAAGCTTACTCACATCGTGGCAAAGGTTGGGAAATATTGACGGATAAAATCATTGAAAAATTAAACGAACGAGAAAAACCAATCGTTTTTATTTTATGGGGGAAACCGGCTCAAGAAAAAATGAAAATGATTGATAAAAGTCGGCATATCATTTTAACATCTGCTCATCCTAGTCCATTATCAGCTCATCGAGGATTCCTAGGCTCTAAACCTTTTTCTAAGACCAATGATGCACTGATGGCATTAGGGGAAACACCGATCGATTGGCAATTACCTGAAACAGTGTAGTAAGACAGCGTTTTCCTGTTATATGTCAGATTGTATGTTATGTGAAAGACTTCATTACTAATGGTTTTTTGACTGATACAGATAAAATAAACTGTTCTTTTTTTTGGGAATAGTGTATGATGGATACATAGAAAATATCTGGAGGTCATCTTGTGGAATTGTTTGATAGTTTGAGATTCAAAATTGTACGTCGCAGCATTAAAATCGTTTTTCCTGAAGCAACTGATGCAAGAATTTTAGGTGCAGCAGCTCGTTTGAAAGCGGAAGAATTAGTGGAACCTATTTTGATTGGTAGCGAAGAAGAAATCACAGCTGCTGCTCATGCTCGTGGAATTAAAACTTCAAGTTTTACGATCATTGATCCAAATCGTTATGATAAATGGGATGAAATGGTTGAAGCTTTTGTGGAACGTCGTAATGGAAAGGCATCCAAGGAACAAGCAGAAAGCATCTTAAAAGATGTCAATTACTTTGGTACGATGTTGACATATATGGGAATTGCTGACGGGATGGTTTCTGGTGCGATTCACTCAACTGGAGATACTGTTCGTCCAGCGTTACAAATCATCAAAACAAAACCAGGCGTCAGCCGAACAAGTGGTGCGATGATCATGGTACGTGGACGTGACCAAGAAAAATATGTCTTTTCAGATTGTGCTATCAATGTCAATCCCAATGCCCAAGAATTAGCAGAAATCGCTGTAGAATCAGCAAAGACTGCTGAATTATTCGATATTGATCCTAAAGTAGCATTAATGAGTTTTTCAACTAAAGGATCTGCGAAAGCACCAGAAGTGGATAAAGTGGTCGAAGCAACTAAAATTGCTAAAAAATTAGCGCCTCAATATGTAATTGATGGCGAATTACAATTTGATGCTTCTTATGTTCCTTCAGTGGCTCAACTAAAAGCACCTGATTCTGATGTAGCTGGACAAGCAACTGTCTTTGTTTTCCCAGAATTGCAATCTGGAAACATTGGTTACAAAATTGCTCAACGTTTTGGTAATTTTGAAGCGATCGGACCGATCTTACAAGGATTGAATAAACCAGTTTCTGATTTATCTCGTGGAGCAAACGAAGAAGATGTGTATAAATTAGCGATCATTACTGCAGCCCAAACATTATTAGACTAAGATCTAAGACTCAATGAATAAGAGTTCATGAAAGAAGCGATCGGCTCCGAGCGTATAAGCGCTGATTTTTTGAAACATTTTTCATGTTTTGAAAAATTTAGACTTATTGCAAGGAGCTGATGATTGAAAAACATTTATTCATTTTGACACATATGAAAAAGCTCGGGACGACCTTTGTCCCAAGCTTTTTTTTGCTTTAAAAAATTTTCCATCCACGATATACTGTCACAAAAGGCTAGATGAAGGAGTAAGTTAGAATGATTGAATTAAGTGGTTTAGATAAGACAGAAGAATTGGCAAAAGTCATCGGTGAAGTGGCACTGCCTGGGGATAATTTAGTATTAACTGGTGACTTAGGAGCCGGAAAAACAACGCTGACCAAAGGGATTGCTCGCGGATTAGGAATTGAACAAATGATCAAGAGCCCCACTTATACAATTATTCGGGAATATGATCAAGGTAGATTGCCACTTTATCATATGGATATTTATCGTGTGGCAGCTAGTGGTGCGGATCTTGGTTTATATGAGTATTTTGAAGGAGAGGGTCTATCTGTCATTGAATGGGGGAATCTTTTAGAAGAAGCCTTACCAGAAGACTATTTGGAACTGATTTTAGAAAAAAGTGATACAGATTTAGAATATAGATATGTGAAATTGCAAGCATATGGGGAGCAAAGTGAAGCTTTCAAACAACGGATCATGGAACAATGGAGACAAAACAATGAGTGAAGAGATCTCATTGACCATTCGAGAAGCTCAGCCAGATGATGCCAGTGAATTATTAGCAATGATGCAACAAGTAGAGGAAGAGACTGACTTTTTGGTTATGGATGAACAAGGAATGGAGCTAACACCTGAAGCCTTAGCTTTATCCATCGAATATCTACAAGACAGCAACAATAATCTTTTACTCTTAGCTTGTATGGGTCAAAAAATCATCGGGGCTGTTTCTGTTAAAGCAGGCGAACAATACCGCATCTCTCATGTGGGAGAGGTTGGGATCAGCATCTTAAAGGACTATTGGGGTTTGGGATTAGGAACGATGTTGCTTGAAGAAGTATTGATTTGGGTGAAAGAAAATGGTGTACTTTTTAGACTAGAACTAGATGTGCAAACTCGAAATGAACGAGCGGTTCACTTGTATCAAAAAATGGGTTTTGAAATCGAAGCGCTTATGAAAAGAGGGGCCCGAACAGATGATGGGGACTTTTTGGATGTCTATAGGATGTCTTTATTGATTGACTGATCTTAGATTTAGGAGGAACGGTCAGTCCATTCCTCCTAAATCTAAAGAGTGCGACATAGATTTTCTGAATTATTTGTTTATTTGAACCGTTAGTATTTTATCGGACAGGATTAGCATTTTTTATTTCTATTTTTCGAGAAACAGTAGATTTTTGGATGTGCTTTGAAGCTGTAATGCACTGTTGCTTTTTTTGATAGAAATATGATTGATCATTGATTTCTCCCGTAAAAATTTGGTTAATAAAGGGGTCTTTATTAAAGTCAAGTGTATAGTCATATTTGACTTTTTTTAGCTTTTTTATTAAATACCATGTAAATAAGTGATTAAAACAATTTAAGAAGCCACCGAATTGTTTTATAGGAGCTAACAAAGATTTACGAGCGGTTATAGTGGGATTGGAATTAGAATTAGAACTAACATTTTTCCAAGTGATTTTTTCATAGTATGGATCCCTCAATTTAAATATATCGTATTGACAGTGAAATAATGCTGTTTTGATAGGTGCTTTTATTGCAAGGGTAGTATCATTAGCTACTTTTTGATAGCCAGTATATACATTAAGAGGAAGTAGTTTTTTAGATATAGAGTGATCAATGATTGTCTCTAATATTTCTCTTTTTTTTATAGTTGGTAATTCTGCTTTTGTGTACTTTTTAACTTGATTGTTTAGAAGTAGTTTTTCGCAAAGAGAGGATAAATTTTCTGGCGGAATCAAGACGTAGGAGACAGGAAGTCCATCAATAGGTCTCATTTTATCAACTATTACTGCTTTATAACCAGTAGGGGCTTTATAAATCAATAATCCAGAAGCGCGAAATCCATCTATTACTCCCATGTTGAGATCGATCTTCGGTTTTTTTAAAAGATAGTGAATTGGGAGAAGCATGAAATCTGTAGGGTCATCATCCCTCATAGTTTGAAGGACATTTGATAGTTCTTCACCATGTTCAAATGTGTAAAATTGCTTACTTCGTTCAAGGGACTGGATGAACTTCTCTTTTTTTGTTGCTTCAATAAAAAAATTATCGTGATCTTGTTTCAATGTTTCAATATAAATCGAAAGTAATAAAGGATAATTGGTTTTATCATCACTTGATATCCAATTAACATTATCTTTCAAGCCTAAGGTAAGTGCCCAGATGTCACAGAGACGGTGTAACTCATTAACGTATGGCATATGATACTCCTTTCACTTTTATTGAGTATAGTGTCTCATATCTTACCGTTGTATCGAGGACATCTTTTCAAATAATCAGAAAAAATTGGTGAATGGTTGGAATGAAGGGGATAAAGGTTCTTGAAAAGGCTAAAAAAGGCGATCAAAAAATCCATGGTTACCAGTAAAAAGCAACCATGGATTTTTTGTTTACCTGTTTTTTAGTAGCTCATTTTAGGGTAACTAATTTTTTCAAAGGATCTGTTCCAAAGTGTTTTTCTTGATAAAGTAAAATCTCTGCACAGGCACGACTGTCTTCTAATGCATCATGGTGATTCGCTAAAGTGATATTTAAATTTTCACAGACAGTATTCAATCGATGATTTGGCATCTCTGGAAATAAACGACGACTGGTTTTTACCGTACATAAAGATAAATAATGAGGTTGGAGCAAATTGTAATAATCTAAACAACCAGCTAGAACTTTCGTATCAAAAGCTGCGTTATGAGCGACGACTAAGCGGTTTTTTTGGAAATAATGTTGAATCGTTTGCCAAACTTCAGGAAATTTGGGTGCGGTACGAACATCTTCTTGATGAATACCGTGAATTTGAACATTTCTCCAGAAAAAAGGTGTTTCTGGCTGGATGAGTGTGTAATATTCATCAACAATTTGGCTATTTTGGACCATAACCAATGCTAATGAACAAGCACTGTGGGATTGATGGTTGGCTGTTTCAAAGTCCATTGCAACAAAATTCATGTGCATAAAACCTCCTTAAAAAATAAACACTAACATAAAAAGTGAAGAAAAGAAAGTGATGGATATGTAAAAAAATCAATCAAATGAAGAAAGACCACGCTCAAAAAAGAAGCATCTTTGCTGATCTTTCTTCATTCTTTTTAATAAAAATATTCAGCCCTGCCTAGGATGACGATGGCTAACAATGAGATTATTTCAAGTCTAGTTCTACGGGACAATGATCGCTTCCCATAATCGAGGTATGGATTTTTGCATCTATCAAGCGTGGCTTCAACTCGTCACTAGTTAAGAAATAGTCGATACGCCAACCTGCGTTGTTTTTTCTAGCATTGAAACGATAACTCCACCAAGAATAAATACCAGTTTGTTCAGGATAGAAATAGCGGAAGGTATCAATAAAGCCATTTGCTAACAAGTGTGAGAAGGCAGTTCGTTCTTCCATCGTAAAGCCAGCATTTTTTTGATTGGTTTTCCAATTTTTCAAATCAATTTCCTGGTGGGCAACGTTTAAGTCGCCACACACAATGACTGGTTTTTGTTTTTTTAGTTCTTCTAAGTAATGGTAAAAGGCTTCTTCCCATTGTAAACGGTAGTCCAAGCGTTTTAATTCATTTTGGGAATTAGGTGTATAACAAGTAACTAGAAAGAATTCAGGGTATTCAAGTGTGATCAAACGTCCTTCTTGATCATGTAAATCAATGCCCATTCCATAAGAGACATTTAGTGCGGGTTCTTTGGCAAAGATCGCTGTGCCTGAATAGCCTTTTCTTTCTGCATAATTCCAATATTGATGATAGCCAGGTAAGTCTAATTCGATTTGACCGGCTTGTAGTTTGGTTTCTTGAAGACAGAAAAAGTCGGCATCTAATTCATGAAAGACGTCTAAAAAATTTTTATTGACGATTGCACGTAGGCCATTCACATTCCAGGAGATAAATTTCAATTAAATACGCATCCTTTCTTTTGGATCTTAGATTAGCATTTGTGGTTCTATTGTACCTTATTTTACTAAAAAATAGTGTAAGATAAGAGTAATGAATGGATTGGAGGAACGAACATGCGAATTGGTGTGATTGGTGTGGGTAATATTGCAGAAAAAGCGTATTTACCTACTTATGCAAAAAATCAAGGAAAGATTGATTTCTACATTGCGACTAGAAACAAAGAAACGAAAAAACGAATCCATGAAATGTATGGATTTGACCACCTATATGAATCAATTGATGAACTACTGTCTCAGGATATCAAGGCTTGTATGATTCATGCAGCCACAAAGGTACATTATGAATTAGCCAAAAAATGTCTTGAAAATCAGGTGCATGTGTATATCGATAAACCACTCAGTGTTGACCTTAATGAAATCAACGAATTACAAGAACTGGCAGATAAAAATCAAGTTGTCTTAATGGTTGGATTCAATCGACGTTTTGCTCCAATGGTCGAACGTTTGAAACAAGTCCCCGAGAAGCGGCTAATCCAGTTACAAAAAAATCGAATTGCAGCTCAGGAAACAACGGAATTTGTGATCTATGATTTGTTTTTACATCTTGTTGATACGGCGGTATATCTTTTGGACGAACCGATCTTGCGTACGAAATATCAGATCCGTGAAACAAAAGAATTTTTGGAATTTGCGGTTTTACAATTGGAAACAGCCCATCAAACAGCAATTTTAACAATGGATCTTTTAAGTGGAGCAAATAGCGAGAACTATCAGATCACTAGTAAAAGTGGTACTTATGAAGTGGCGGAATTAACGGATATGACGATCCAACGAGCATCTGGTATCGAAATAGAAAAATTTGGCGATTGGGAAAGTACGTTAGTCAAACGCGGTTTTGAGCCAATGGTTCAAACATTTTTCGCAGAGATCAGCAAAGAAAAACCTTCAATGGAAGGATTGAAGCAACAAGGGATCATGCAAAGTCATGCACTTTGTGAAGAAATGCTACGCAAACATACAAGACAACAAATGTGAGGGAAACTGGCAAGTTTGTTTTAAGCGTGATAGAATAATGGGGATGTTTGATATAGAAAGGAAAATCCTCAGTGAATAAAGAAGACTTAGTTAAAAATTTACCAGCACTCAATCTATTGTTTGATGAACCATTGATGAATTACACGTTTACCAAAACGGGCGGTCCAGCGGATGTTCTCGTTTTCCCAAAAACACAAAATGAAGTAAAAGAAGTAGTGGATTATTGCCGAACCCATGATGTACCTTGGATGGTTTTAGGTAATGCCAGTAATTTGATTGTTCAAGATGGTGGGATTCGTGGCATGGTGATCATGTTGACTGAGATGAAACAAATCCGAGTTTCTGGGACGATGGTCACAGCTGAAGCTGGAGCAAAATTGATCGATACGACCTATGCAGCGTTAGATACTTCTTTAACCGGGTTTGAGTTTGCTTGTGGCATTCCTGGAAGTATCGGAGGCGCTGTTTATATGAATGCAGGTGCCTATGGCGGTGAAATCAAAGACGTATTGGCAGAAGTGGATGTTTTATTAGCAGATGGTACGTTGAAAACTCTAACCAACGAAGAAATGGCGTTTTCTTATCGACATAGTAAAATCCAAGAAATGGATGCAGTCGTTTTAGAAGCACGTTTCCAATTAACTGCAGGAGAGCATGAAGTAATCAAAGGGCGGATGGACGAGCTGACTGAATTACGTCAATCGAAACAACCATTGGAATATCCTTCTTGTGGGAGTGTATTCAAACGTCCTGTGGGGCATTTTACTGGTCAATTGATCCAAGAAGCTGGATTACAAGGCTTAAAATGGGGTGGCGCTCAAATCTCTGAAAAACATGCTGGCTTTATTGTCAATATTGATCATGCGACCGCTACGGATTATACAGAATTGATCGCGCATATCCAAGAAGTGATCAAAGAAAAATTTGATGTGTCTTTGGAAACAGAAGTACGCATCATTGGCGAAGCAAAAACAGTGGATGCAAGCATGTAACCATTGCTAGTTGAATGAACTAGCCATCAATGACTACAGTGAGATGTTCAAACTTTTGTGATAAAACAGATAGAAAGAGCTATTCTGTTTAGAAAGGAAGTTAGCTCATGCTAGATAAACGTGTTCCTTATGCCGAGATTTGGATGACTCGTCCATTAAGTGACAGTCTCCCTACGCAATCTTTAGCGACTGGGTATCATTTTGAGTACTACCGTCTAGGCGATGAAACCGAATGGGCAAGAATCGAACAATCAGTCGGAGAGTTCGCAACAGAAACAGAAGCATTTGCTTACTTTCAGAGAGCTTTTTTACCTTATCAAGAAGAACTTCAGCAACGAATGCTTTTCGTTGTAACTGATACAGGTGAAAAAATCGCGACTTGTACCGCTTGGTTCAAAAAACGGAAGGATGGAAGCTATCCGCTTTTTCATTGGCTGGCAGTAGATCCGAGGCATCAAGGAAAAGGGATTGCCAAAGCATTAACGATCGAAGTATTGCGTATTTTCCAAAAGCTGGCATCTCATGGACCAGTGTATCTGCATACGCAAACTTGGAGTCATCCTGCCATTCAACTATACCAAAAGCTAGGGTTTACGATTATTGCTGAGAATTTTGATGGACGTCCCAATAGCGAGTATCCCTTAGCAATGGACACTTTGGAAAAATTGAATATAAAAGCTAAAAAAGACTAACATTCTTTTTGTGGAATAACCGTGATAATGGAAAGTAGAATCAGCTATTTTCTGTGATCATGGTTATTTTGGCTTTCTTTTTTCCGACCTACTGGTTTCATTTCAAATAGGTTTAGGCTGAAATGTAAGAATGTATATATAACTATAGGATACAATTATGAATGGAAAACAGTTATTTAGGAAATGAATGACCTGAAGAGGTAAATCTAGACTATAATACATTTAATATTTATTAAAGCTTTGAGAAAGATGTGCCAAATGATATTAAAGGGAGCGATATCATGAAGAAAACAGAAGAAATCAATCAAATTATAGTGGAATTATACGACTTGATTCTTAATAAAGAAGTCAAAGAAAGGGAAAGAGTATCATTGATCGAGGCTAAAAACAAACTAGAAAAGCAAGAATATTTTCCAAGAGTAATGAAAGATCTGGAATATCAACTACGCCCTTTAGCGATCAAGAGTCAATTGACACCACCAGTCGCAGCTTTTTATTTAAAAATTTCTACGATAGGGCGATTTGAACAAGAATTAGGTCGAGGATTAGCTTCGACACCCATCACTTTTGGACCATTTTTTCAATAAATATCCCCTGAAGCGTGGAACCACTGCTAGCTGGTTTATCTGATCTCTTTAATAAGTGTAAGTAGTACAATTCCTGAACACACTTTATTTGTTTTTATACCCATCAAAAAAGCCTAGGACGTTCTTGTCCCAGGCTTTTAATAGTAGACTATTTTTCTTATACTAGTTTCTAAAGTTACCGATAGGATCACGTAAAGAATAATTGACGATAAAATTTTGTTTATTTCGAAGGTGCTTTTCTTCTTTCAGTTCGTGATTCTCTCTTTTTTCTGGGGATGAAGTTACGGATAAAAGTAAACTTTCGATAATCATTCTGGCTATAAAGATAACCAAAGATACTAAACGTCAAGGCTCCAATGAAATTGACGAATAGGTCTTTCATCGTGTCAATAATCCCTATGTCAAGATAACCACCAGAAATCACATATTTTTCTGTATTTCCAGCTGAATCTTTATATTCCACGATGGTTTGCTCGATATTAGGGATCGAGTGGACAGTATTGCCATCTTTACTTAACTCCACACTATTGATTTGTTGGACAAGGCTATCTTTTTGCATGTCCAGTTGAAATAAATGATCAGCTGAAAATTCAACAAATTCCCACATCACACCGACTGTCATTGAAAAACAAAATGAAACGATAGCTAACAATAATGGTGTTAGATTCATTGTTTTCGTGTTTTTGTTCAGTAAGTAGACAAGTGAAAAACCAACCCCACCAGCTAAAAAACCAGTTAAAGCATGTAAGATAGTATCCCACATTGAGAAATACCCGTAGAAGTCACTTAATTCTCCTAAAACAGTTGAACTAAAAATAAATGAAATAATAATGATTTCTAACATATTCGGGATTTCGATCTTTAACATTTTTTCTAGAAGATAAGGAATTTCAAATAAAACTAGAGTTAGCAATAAGAGAAAAGTATTTCCCATGTTTTGCTGAAAAATTTGATCGACTAACATTACTGTAACGATGACCCGTAGAAGAATATAAAACGCATGGGTAATTCTTCCAGCGGTTTTGGTACCATTCATAAAAAACATTTTCAGATAGTTCATAAAATAACTCCTTTATCTATAGTAAAGATTATACTAGGGTAAAAGCGCAAACCAAAATTATTTGTACCAAAACGCCTAAATGAATAAGAAAACAGCCAACAAAAAATAGCAAAAATAGTTATCTAGAGATGCTAGATGAAAAAGTCATTGTTTATTGATAAAAAGAATAAAAAAATAGTTGGAATTGTGAATTTTTTCACTTAAAATAAAGGAGTACTAAAATTTAGGAGGAAAAGAATGAAAAAAGTGCTAAAAAGTTTGGTGGTTTTTACATCAGTTTTAACAATGGGAGCTTGTAGTGCAGATTCAAAAGAAAAAACGACGACAAGCACGAAATCATCTGAAAAAACAGAGGTATCTTCAGGTGCATCGGAACAAACGTATACCAACCCAGCTGAAATGAAAGATTCTTATGATATTATTATTGTTGGTGCAGGTGGAGCAGGGATGACAGCAGCGATTGAAGCAAAAGATGCTGGATTGAACCCAGTCATCTTTGAAAAAATGCCAGTAGCAGGTGGGAATACCTTAAAATCCTCAAGTGGAATGAATGCATCAGCCACTAAATTCCAACAAGCTGACGGAATCAATGACTCCAATGAAGCGTTCTACGAAGAAACATTAAAAGGCGGAGGTGGCACCAATGATCAAGAATTACTCCACTACTTCGTTGATCATTCAGCCGCTGCGATTGATTGGTTGGATCAAAATGGAATCAAATTGGATAATTTAACAATTACTGGGGGAATGAGTGAAAAAAGAACCCACCGACCTTCAGATGGCTCAGCTATCGGTGGTTACTTAGTTGACGGATTGTTAAAAAATGTACATGAACGTAAAATTCCTATTTTTGTGAATACAGATGTAACTGATATCAAAGAAAATAGTGGTAAAGTCAATGAGGTGACTGTACAAGTCCAAGGCGAAGAGCCAAAGGAAATCAAAGGGAACGCAATTGTAGTGACAACTGGCGGGTATGGTGCCAATCAAGAAGTGATTGAAAAATACCGTCCTGATTTAGCAGGCTATGTCACTACTAACCAAGTAGGCTCAACTGGTGATGGAATCACGATGATTGAAAAATTAGGTGGTCAAACGGTTGACATGGATAAAATCCAGATACATCCAACAGTCCAACAAGATGAAGGAGTCTTGATTGGTGAAGCTGTTCGAGGTGAGGGGGCTATTTTAGTCAACCAAGAAGGACAACGATTTGTGAATGAATTAGATACAAGAGACAAAGTTTCCGCAGCTATTACAGCTTTACCGGAAAAATCTGCTTATTTGATTTTTGATCAAGGAGTAAGAGATCGAGCAAAAGCAATTGATTTCTATGAGCAAAAGGGTTACGTGACTTCAGGAGATGATCTGGCAGAATTAGCTGAAAAATTAAATGTGCCTGCAGACAATTTGGCTCAAACACTTGAATCCTGGAATAAAGCAGTCGATGCTCAAAAGGATGACGCTTTTAATCGGACGACAGCGATGGATAATGGGCTGACAGAACCCAAATACTATGCGATCAAAATTGCCCCAGGTATCCACTACACAATGGGTGGCGTGAAAATCAATACGAAGACAGAAGTGTTGAATAAAGAAAATCAACCGATCACTGGTTTGTATGCTGCTGGTGAAGTAACTGGTGGGCTACACGGGAACAATCGGATTGGTGGTAATTCGGTTGCTGAAATTATTATCTTTGGACGACAAGCTGGACAACAGGCAGCAAAATTCGTCAGTGAAAATTAAGAACGTAAATATAAAGTAAATGGACGGTCAATTAGGAGAAAACTAGCATGTCAAAAGTTAGTTTTCTCCTATACTTTTATCAAACTGTGAAGAACATGCGATCATGGTTCTACTCCTTTACTTTGAATAAATGATTATTTGATAGAAAATAAGTGACTTTTGCAGGTCGTTCCAGATGATAATAAATAAAAATAGAAACGAGTGAAACGAATGAGTCAACAATTATATTATTTCTTTTTGATAATCGCATTCGTACGATTGTATGTATTAAAAATTTCAAGTAAGCATGCGAACCAATTATTACATGAAAGAGCGATTGAGTATGGAAAAACAACTACGAAATGGTTAGCTATCTTACATACGCTGTTTTATTTTTCTGCTTTCTTTGAGGGAAGCATTCAAAAAACACAAATTAATTGGGTCAGCTGGATTGGATTTTGTCTCATCCTATTTTCGTTTATCATGCTCTTTTGGGTCATGAAATTATTAGGAAAATATTGGTCAGTGAAATTGATCTTTGAACCAGATCATCAATTGATTGAACATTGGTTGTTCCAACGGGTCAAGCACCCCAATTATTTTTTAAATATTTTACCTGAATTGATTGGAGTCGTGCTTCTTTTTCACGCCTATGTGACACTCATTATTTTTATTCTTCCTTATAGTCTCTGTCTCTATCTACGAATAAAAAAGGAAAATCAATTAGTCGCATCTATTAAACAGAAAGAAATAAAGCAGTCATAATAAACTAGCTAAATAAAAAAAGCCGTAGAATCCAAAAATAGTTGCTCCTATTTTTGAGATTCTACGGGTTTTTTTTGATTGCTATTTGCATTTAAAAGTTGGTTATTCTGTTATCGTCAAAATAATCTTTCCGATATTCTTATTCGCTTCCATATATTCATGAGCTTCTTGGACTTGCGCCAATGTAAAGGTACGATCAATAATTGGTTTGACTCGTTGGTCAGCTAGATAAGGTCCAACTACTTGCATAAATTCTTGAGTCAATTGAGCTTTGTACTGATCACTTCGAGGAGTCAACAAAGTGCCGATCAATTGGATTCGTTTGGTGATCAAGGTAGCTAAATCAATCTCTGGTACAATTGTTCCACCTAACATTCCGATCAATACCCAACGTCCATCAATAGCAATAGAAGCTAAATTTTTCTCCCAATAAGAAGCTCCGATGAAATCTAAGATGACGTCGACACCTTTTCCATTGGTAATTCTTGCTACTTCGGTTGAAAAATCTTGTGTTTTGTAATTGATCTGTTCATCTGCACCAAGTTTTTGACAAAAAGCTAGTTTTTCTGATGAACCAGCAGTGACGATGACGGTTGCCTTAGTAAGTTGTTTTGCTAGTTGGATGGCTGCCGTTCCCACACCGCTCGCTCCAGCGTGGATCAAAACAGTTTCACCTTCTTGTAAATTTCCTAGCCAATAGAGTGTTTGGTAAGCTGTTAGAAAAACTTCTGCAATACCAGCCGCTGCAACATTATCCAATGTATCGGGCAGTAAAATTGCACGGTCAGCTGGCATCACTGCGTACTCGGCATAACCGCCTAAATTGACTAACCCACATACCCTTGTACCTGGTACAAAATCTGGGTTATCACTTCGGTTTTCAACCACTTCTCCAGCTACTTCTACGCCAAGAATTGGGTAAGGAGTCTGTTGATTCGTTGTTTCTCGCCGCATGATGTCCGTTCGATTGATTGCCGCTGTGTGAACTTTAATGAGTAATTGTCCTTTTTTCGCTATTGGTTTTGGTGCATCGATCTCTTGTAGTACTTCGGCAGAACCGGGATGTTTGATCGTGATGGCTCGCATTTTTTATTCCTCCTCGACTATTTGCTGCAACGCAGTTGAAATTTCCTGCGTTCCTTCAGATAGTACTAGCGTTGTTTTAGTTATAGTTGGTTGTTCCACTAAAGCTGTCAAAACAGCAGCTACCGTTTGACGAGAGACGGTTTTAGCAGTGGCTTCGGTTGGTTTTGCCAGTTGGACTGTAGTGACTTCTTCATTTGTTAATGACACTGGCTGGATGATTACATAATCTAAAGTTGTTTGTTGTTTCAGCCACTCATCAGCATAATGTTTCGTAATGTAGTAATCAATCATAGAATCTGGCCATTTGCTGCGATCCTCGGCAAAAACAGCACTAATCATAAAGTAGCGAGAAACATGTGCTGATTCGGCCGCTATCATTGTCTTAATCGCACCGTCTAAGTCGATCTGCAATAAGTTTTTCCCTTGCGAACCCGCAACAAAAATAACGAGATCACAACCTTTAAAAGCATCTGCCATTTCTTCAATTGTCCAAGTAAGATCGAAAGAAACATAAGTGACATTATCTTTTTTTACTAAAGATTGTGTTGCAACCTCGCGTACACCTGCTGTCACTTGATGTCTAGTAGTTGCAAGGTCTTTGATTAAATGCCGACCAATTTGGCCATTAGCACCTACAACAAAAATTTTCATTTTAATCATCCTTTCTTATAATAATCACTATCAATCATAACACTAAACAAAAAAAATGCGAGAAAGAGGTTATGAAAGCATCGATAGCTCCGAAGACAATAAGAAAGAATTTTTTAAAATAGCTTCACATATTTTGAAAAATTCAGGCTTATTGCCGAAGGTCAGCTCTGAGAACGCCGTGGATAGGATAATAAACAGCATGGGGAACTTAGATGGGACAAATTCAGGCTTGCTCCAAGGAGTAGAAGCTTTCATACTATTGATGATTTTTAAGTAAAAAACATCCATCTACCAATTTCAACAAAAATTGGGATGGATGTTTTGATTCAAAGAAGATCATGTTCGCTATCAGCTAATTGTCTTATTTAGGTTGGGGTGTCGCATGCATCAAACGAAGCAAGACACTACCAACAGCGACTGTAGCAATTCCAGCGATGATTCCTTCTGGAACACCACTCGTAAAGATAACAGCTAAAATAGCAGTATATAACGCATGGATACTTTTTCCGACCACTTGAGCATAATCTTGTTGGAATAAGAAATAGATCATATTCATCACTAGGATCGTATTCACGAAAGAACCAGCTAAGCCTGCTAGAAACAAAGAAACACCTTGAAACTTGTTTTTACTTAGCCGTAGTATTCCTTTATAGACAAAGTAGGGAACAACACCAATCAATATCCTTGGAATAAAAGCAATCAATAATGCTTTCAAACTTCCGTGGTCTGTGCCAATCACTGGGATGAATGGGGAGAAGACGAATGACAAAGGTGTTTGAATGACCGTACTACGGATCATACTAATCAAGCCGAATGTTCCTCCTAGAAAGCCACCTAAACGTGGGCCTAAAACGATTGATGCAATGATCACTGGGATGTGCATGGTCGTAGCGTTGATTGGACCAATAGGAATAAACCCAAGCGGTGTGACCGCTAATAAAATCATGATTGCTAAAAACATAGCAGTCAAAGCAAAAGTACGTGTGTTTTTCATAATGACTCCTTTTATATTAAGCGTTTCTTTCATTAATCAATTGTACCGTTTGATCAATGATTATTTGGGTATCAGCTAAAGCACCTTTGCCAAAATCACCACAAGCCAACAACGACTCTCTTGGCTCGATTTCTTGATAGCCGATTGATTTTAACGTATTTAAATTCCTTTGATTGAGTGGATGTTGATACATATTTGTATTCATTGCAGGAGCAATCAACTTCGGAGTATCTGCAGGGAGTGCCATTGCGACTGTTGAGAGCAGATCATCTGCTAATCCATTTGCTAATTTACCGATAATATTAGCCGTAGCAGGAGCAATCAAGAACAAGTCTGCTTGTTTTGCCAGTTCGATGTGATTAATCACTGAAGGTTCTTTTTCTTGCATGACATCGGTATGGACGGCACGTTTTGATAAGGATTGTAACGTAAGTGGCGTGATGAAGTGAGTGCTGCTTTCTGTCATGATTACGTCTACTTGGTAGCCAAGTTTCACGAGTTGGTTGGTAATATCCGCACTTTTATAAGCAGAGATACTGCCAGTAACCCCCAATAGAATTTTTTTCATAATTGTTTACTCCTTTCATTCCCTGCTAAAATCAAGCTTAACTTTTGTGTTTTAAGAAATAAATCAGAGAATTCTTTTCAGCGTTTCATTGGTTAAAGGAAACTGGTTCTATTATAACCGATGCTAATAATTTAGCAATTTCTTCCTTGGACTGAGCTTCTTTGATTGTTCCGTCTGCCCCTAATAGATAGCCGTGATGGTTTGTTCCGTCGATTTGTGTCAGATCATTCGCAAGGATGTAGTCTACCTGATTCTTCATGATGCTTTTTTTGGCGACTGCTAAAAGTTCTGTTTTTGAAACATCGACTAATAACTTAAAGCCGATGATGGTTGCTTCTGGTTGCCATTTTCTTAGATAGCTGATGATCTTAGGCGTTTTTTTCAAGGCAATTAACAAGTGTTCTGTGTCAGAAGAGATTTTTTCAGCTTTATTAGGATTTATTTCATGGTCTCGGAACCATGAAGAAAGGTGTTCTGGCGTTAGCGGTGTTTGGTCAATGCTCTGTGCCAATTGTTCTTCAGATAGGCTAAAAGCAGGAGTGAAATCGCTCACTGCCATACTATGGATGATGGCATCATAAGAGTCACTTGTCAGTAATCTTTCCAAAGTTTCAAATAAATCTTGAGTGGACTCGATTAGATGAAAGCGAATATTGTCCTGTGACGTTGGCTTGACAGCACTGTTTGTCGTGACATAGTCGATCGTTACTGTTGAATCAGTTACCAATGTTTCAGCAATCTTTTTACCTAACTGCCCAGTCGAATGATTTGTGATTGAACGGACTTGATCAATTTTTTCGCTTGTGCCACCAGCCGTAATCAATATCTTCATTTCATTTCACCTACATTAACTAGTGTTCTTCCCTGATGTTGCCCAGCTAACAATCGTTGAATCACTTCGGGCAATTCCTCCAAGGCGATTTCTTTAACGAAAAGATCATCAGCAATAGCAAGATCAGCTAATTGTTGCCATAAGGAGAAACGTTTTTCATGCGGAACATTGACTGAATCGATACCGATCAACTGGATATTGCGCAAAATAAACGGTAATACAGTAGTGGTCAATTGGATTCCTCCAGCATTTCCACATAATGCCGCAGCACCATCATAGGCGATCAAAGGAAGGAGTTGGGTCAATAAGTCACCACCAACCGTATCAATGACATAATCGATTTGTTGCTTTCCTAAAGGTTTTGTCTTTTCAGGAAGAAATTCATTTGGGGATAGGACTTCATTTGCCCCTAATTTTTTCAGCCATTCCACCGATTCTTTTTTGCGTGAAAGAGCGATGATCGAAGTAAATCCCATTTTTTTTAAAATTGCTACAGCAGTACTGCCTACTCCTCCAGATGCTCCAGTTACAACAATACGGTCACTCGATTTCATCCCTTTTGATATGAGGGCGTTCACGCATAAAAGTGCAGTAAAGCCAGCAGTTCCTAATACCATTGCCTGACGAAGTGACAAGGTTTTCGGAAGTGGGATCAACCAATCACCAGAAACTTTCTGGTACTGGCTATAGCCTCCAGGTTGAGTGACGCCCAAGCCATAACCAGTTAGGAGAACAGAATCATCTGTTTTGAAACGTTCATCTCGACTTTCGACAACGGTTCCTGAAAGATCAATCCCAGGTGTCATAGGATAAGAACGGATGACACCACCAGATTCACTACTAGCTAGTGCATCTTTATAGTTAACATCAGAATAAGCAACTTTGACCAACACTTCGTTCGCTGATAAAAGAGGCATTTCCTGGTCAATGATCGAAGTATGAAAATGCGGAACATTATTTACTTGAAACGCTTTAAATTTATTCATGTAAAAACAGAACTCCTCTCAAAATTTTTCTTTTATCATACCATAAATCAATCTATTTTATGGTGATTCGCTGATGATTAGTGACTAAAAAAAGTGAAACTTATTCTTTCAAATAAAAAAGATGTTTTTCTTGAAATTTAAAATAAAAAGGGTTGTGTTTTTGATCAAAATTTGTATACTAGTACGAGTGAGAGTAAACTTGATGTTTACTATTAGAAAACTTCATGGAGGAGGAATGAGATGGAAATAGGTGAGAAGTTAAGAAATTTACGTATCCAGAAAAATTTGACACAAGAAGAATTAGGTGAACGTACGGATTTATCAAAAGGCTATATCTCTCAATTAGAACGTGACTTGAGTTCGCCATCCATGGAAACATTTTTTTCGATTCTTGAAGTATTAGGTGTTTCCCCTGAAGAATTTTTTCATCAAGAAACAGTGAATCTACAAGTTGTTTATTCTAAAGAAGATCATACCGTTTATTTAGATGAAGAAAATGGTTATCAACTTGAATGGTTGGTCTCTGATTCGAATGAAAAAGAAATGGAACCTGTTTTACTGACATTCAATGAAGCAGGAGAGTATAAATTATTTGAACCTTCTTTATCAGAAACGTTTATTTTTGTGTTAGAGGGGGAATTAGAGTTAAGCTTAGGTGAAGAACGATATATTGCCAAAGCAGGTCAATCGATCTATTACCAAGCAACAAAGCACCACCAATTGAAGAATCATCAATCAAAACGTACGAGGGCATTGATTGTCGCTACTGAATCGTACTTGTAATTTTAGGGGGGTAAAAAGTGGGAAAACCAATTATTTCATTTGATCAGGTGGTCAAACGCTATGATGATGAAACGATTTTGAAAAAAGTGAGTTTTGAGATCGAACAAGGGAAATTTTATACCTTATTAGGTCCTTCGGGTTGTGGAAAAACAACGATTTTACGAATTATTGCTGGTTTCACAGATGCTACTGAAGGCGAAATGTATTTTGAGGGAAAACGATTAAATGATGTGCCAGCTAATAAACGGCAAGTAAATACGGTTTTCCAAGATTACGCCTTATTTCCTCATATGAATGTATTCGACAATGTCGCTTTTGGATTGAAAATCAAAAAAATGAATAAAGTCGATATTGAGAAAAAAGTCAAAGATGCACTTCGTATGGTGCAACTTCCTGGGTACGAAAATCGAGAAATTAGCGAAATGTCTGGTGGACAAAGACAACGTGTGGCTATCGCGCGGGCTATCGTTAATGAACCTAAAGTATTGTTGTTAGATGAACCTCTGTCTGCGCTGGATCTAAAGCTGCGAACGGATATGCAGTATGAATTAAGAGAGCTGCAACAACGTTTGGGAATTACATTTATTTTTGTGACACATGACCAAGAAGAAGCTTTAGCGATGAGCGATGAAATCTTTGTGATGAATAAGGGGAAAATCGTGCAGAGTGGAACACCTGTCGATATCTACGATGAACCGATCAATCATTTTGTGGCTGATTTTGTGGGTGAAAGCAATATCGTTGATGGTGTGATGATCGACGATAATCTTGTAGAGTTTGTTGGCAAACGATTTGAATGTGTTGATGGTGGAATGCGTCCCAATGAACCAGTTGAAGTCGTCTTGCGCCCTGAAGATTTAACGATTACTACCCCTGATAAGGGAAAACTGGTTGTGACTGTTGATACGCAACTGTTTCGTGGGGTCCACTATGAAATTGTCTGTTACGATGAGCAACAAAATGAATGGACGGTTCATTCAACGAAAAAAGCAAAAGAGGGTAGCAAAGTTGGTCTAGCCTTTGATCCAGAAGATATCCATGTCATGCGTTTTAATGAATCAGAAGAAGAATTTGATGCACGACTTGATAGTTATGAAGAGTAAGGAGGAATAGTCAATGAAAGCAATGCGTAGAATCTACTCTGTTCCTTATGTACTCTGGCTTGGTCTATTCGTGATCGCACCAGTTTTGATGATCATTTACCAATCTTTTTTTGATATGAATGGACACTTTACTTTAAATAATTATGCTACTTTTTTGACGTCTAGAACGAATCTTTTCATGGCGTTAAATTCTGTTTGGTATGCCTTTTTGATCACCTTTTTTACATTAATCATCAGCTATCCGACTGCTTATTTTTTAACTAAATTAAAACATAAACAGTTGTGGTTGATGCTGATCATCTTACCAACATGGGTGAATTTATTACTAAAAGCTTATGCGTTTATTGGTATTTTTAGTATCCATGGAAGTGTGAATCAATTTTTTGAATTTTTAGGGATTGCTCCAAGACAAATTTTGTTTACCGATTTTAGTTTTTTATTTGTGGCAACTTATATCGAGATTCCATTTATGATTATGCCGATATTCAATGCATTGGAAGAAATGAATCCGTCATTGATCAGTGCTAGCCGTGATCTAGGAGCTAATAATTTTGAAACATTTCGCCGAGTAGTATTCCCATTGTCATTGAATGGTGTAAAAAGTGGGATTCAAGCAGTGTTTATTCCTTCACTGTCATTGTTCATGTTGACACGACTGATTGGTGGAAATCGTGTGATCACTTTAGGAACAGCAATTGAACAACATTTTCTCGTGACTCAAAATTGGGGGATGGGTTCGACGATCGGAGTTATTTTGATTATTGCAATGTTTATTGTGATGTTGCTGACGGGTGAGAAGAAGAAGGGAGGCCGCGCATGATGAAAAAATTTAAGTGGTCTTACCTTTACCTCTTTATTGTTTTTCTACTATTATATTTGCCTATCTTTTATTTGATTTTCTATTCCTTTAATGACGGTGGTACCATGAACAACTTTACCGGTTTTACTTGGGACCATTATCAGGCAGTTTTTGAAGATACACGATTGATCATTATTGTATTGAACACTTTTATGTTAGCCTTTTTATCGGCACTGATCGCAACGATTATCGGAACGTTTGGGGCAATGGGGATTTACTATACTAAAAAACGTCAAGCAAGAACGACATTACTAAGTATGAATAATATTTTATTAGTTTCACCAGATGTAATTATTGGTGCCAGTTTCTTGATTTTCTTTACTTTTTTAGGCTTTGGATTAGGTTTCCAAAGTGTTTTGCTTTCTCATATTGCCTTTAGTATCCCAATCGTTGTATTGATGGTATTACCTAAATTACAAGAAATGAATGATTCGATGGTTGATGCCGCTAGAGACCTTGGTGCAAATAATTTTCAAGTCGTAAAAAATATCATTTTACCTTTCTTGTCTCCTGGCATCATTGCAGGCTACTTTATGGCATTTACTTATTCATTAGACGATTTTGCGGTGACATTTTTCGTGACAGGGAATGGATTCACTACGTTGTCAGTAGAAATCTATTCTCGTGCTCGTCAAGGAATCAGTTTAGAAATCAATGCGTTAAGTGCATTAGTGTTCCTATTTTCGATGGTTTTAGTGATCGGTTATTATTTTATTAGTAAAGAAAATCGTTCCAAAAAACTGAGGAAAAATCGCCGAGGACGTGAGGAGGTCGCACGCTTACGATGAAAAAATTACAATCACTGTTTGTGGGTATCGTTGTGATCATCTTGATCTTGCTCTTTGGTGTACGGCAATTAGAACAAGCAAGTGGAATGAGTGGAGCAAAAATCGTTACGATTTATAATTGGGGCGATTACGTTGATCCTAGCTTGATCACAAAATTTGAAAAAGAATATGGGTATAAGGTCAATTATGAAACGTTTGATTCCAACGAAGCCATGTTTACTAAGATCCAACAAGGTGGCACAAATTATGATATAGCCATTCCTAGTGAATACATGATCCAAAAGATGATCAAAGAAAAACTAGTGCTTCCTTTGGACCATTCCAAGATCAAAGGATTAGCGAACATTGATGAGCGATTTTTGGATTTAGACTTTGATCCCCAAAATACCTATTCGATTCCATACTTTTGGGGAACCTTGGGTATCGTATATAATGATAAAGTTTTCAATAAAGAGGAAATCCAGCACTGGAATGATCTTTGGAAACCGAAATTAAGAGATAGTTTGATGTTGATCGATGGTGCCAGAGAAGTGATGGGGCTATCGTTGAACAGTTTGGGCTATTCACTGAACAGCAAAGAGATGGATCAATTGAATGCAGCTGCAGATAAACTGAACAAACTAACCCCTAATGTCAAAGCGATCGTAGCGGATGAAATCAAAATGTATATGATCAATGAAGAAGCATCCGTCGCAGTAACTTTTTCTGGAGAAGCAGCAGATATGATGTCTGAAAATGAACATCTTCATTATGTGATCCCTTCAGAAGGTTCGAATTTATGGTTTGATAATATCGTGATGCCGAAAACAGCAAAAAACAAAGAAGGCGCATATGATTTCATCAACTTTATGTTGAAACCAGAAAATGCTGCCCAAAATGCTGAATACATTGGCTACTCAACACCTAACAAAAAAGCGAAAGCTCTTTTACCAAAAGAAATTTCCCAAGATGAACAATTCTATCCCTCTGATGAAACCATCTCTCATCTAGAAGTTTATGAAGACCTTGGACCTAAATTCTTAGGAATCTATAACGACTTGTTCTTAGAGTTTAAGATGTATCGGAAAAGCTGGTAAAACTTAGTGAAATTGGGAGAAAATCAATCTTAAAATAGCCTATTTCACGTACTTTCTGATACTCAGTTTTCCAATTTTCTACCAAAAGCGTCTTTTTAGGCGCTTTTTTTGTGTTATTTTATCTTTTCTACCAGAAAAAATAGATGAAATAGTGATGCAACAAGTATGATATGTTTTTGATAGGCATTGGTTGGGTTAATCTAATGCCTGTAAGGTAACTTACAAATAAAAGCCTATTTTTCAGTCGCCTTTTGGTGGCTATTTTTTATAGTTGATATAATGAATATGAATAGAAATAGGTTGTTTTATCAACTATAATTATATTGTGATGTATGAGACATTCTATTGTATTTGTATTCTATCCTTTACATAAATCATCTAACAAAGAAGGTATAGTTATGTACTCTGTAGAGTTCAGCAAGGAATTTTCCGATGTATTTTCTGAGAATCAATCAAAAAAATATCAAGAAATAATCGTATATAAAGTGAATGAGTATTTGACACATAATTTTTATCGCATCAAACCTGTCCATTCATCTGCAAAATACTCTATTTATGAAATGAAAATCCATTTAGGAAAGGAAGATTTTCGAATTGCTTTTAGAATAGATGGCAAAAAGGTGCAAGTTTTTTATATTAGTCGAACGTTGAAAAAATTTTTATTTGATAAGGAAGTAAATAAGTTGGTTAATCGATTCAACAAAAATCAATGGCTAGTCGATGAAGAAAGTAGAAGTGCCGTAAAATGAACATGATTTATAAAAAGCAATTAAAACAATATTTGAAAAAAACATTTAAGTCAAAGAACTGTTTCGCTTTAAAAATTCTTACATTCAAAAAAGATCGCTATGTATTTATTTGTTATGACCAAGAACGATACACGATAGTTGAAGATGGCTTCGAAAAGAACAGGTACCATTTTGGCTCTTCAGATGAAGCAATGAAAAAAGTAATGAAAATAGCAGATATTGAATTTAAAAATAGCTATAGACTTTATATACAAACTAAACTTAAACAATGACTCTCATTTGTTTTATCTTCTTGAAAGGAATGCTTTATTATAAATAAAAAACGACTCAAAATGAGTCGTATAAATCAATTATTGTAATAAATCATTAATTTCTTTAAATTCTTTATCAAGTTCTTTTTCATCATATTTCTCATATTTACCAGCTTCATGAAGGATTTTTTTAATTTCATGAATCGCTTTTCGTTCAACTAACCATTTTTTTAGGTTATGTTTTTTTTCTGGATTTTCAGATAACGTATCAAGTTCGTCTAATTCTTTATCCAGTTTATTAACCGTAGCAATAATTTTGTCTAAAGTTTTTTCTTCTTTATGTTCTAAATTTGACATTTATCTTCACGTCCTTTTTATTTGATAATTCAAGTATAAAATGTCAATATATTTTTTTCAAATAAAACTCTTTAGATATGTTTTATTGCATAAGTAAGTAGAACTAGTTCCCTCTATCACACTATACGATAAATCAATTTAGTTAAAAATATCCTCTTTGACTATCGTACTACTGTGATCAGTTAGGGTTTGCTAGTAAGCTATTTACTCAAAAATGCCTTGATATCAGAATTTTTGGTGTTTATATGAATTGATAGAAGTCAATTTTAATCTTTAATCAAGATGCTAGAAATTAACATTGAACAGAAGAATAGAGTCATGCTATAATAATCGTGCAAAAAGGAACTGCGTCAACAGTTCCCTTTTGACAGCACCGCTAAAGACGGTGGCAATTAAACTAAATATTTCAAAAAGAAATAGCCAGTCTTCTCGCTAAAGTGACGGCTATTTCTTTTTGTCATGTTTAAGCATAGATACAACCAAGCCAATCAAAGAAATGGTAAACATACCAAATCCAAGAATGGTTTGAATTGTCTCGTATGCGGACAAAAAGGCATCTCCTTTCTCTAAAGTGTGAGATTATGTGCATAAGCACCACCTCGCTTTCAGAATGGAAAGCCACCGTCATTAAACTTTACTGTCATAAAGGATCGTAGCATATAGACTTAGGGATCATTGCTTTAAAAAAACAATCGTTCTTTTGTTTTTTATTGAATAGAAGAATAGAGGTATGCTATAATAAATACGAAAAAAGGAACTGCGTCAACAGTTCCCTTTTGACAGCACCGCTAAAGACGGTGGCGAATTCAATGGTATTTCAAAAAGAAGTAGCCAGTCGTCTCGCTAAAGTGACGGCTATTTCTTTTTGTCATGTTTAAGCATAGATACAACCAAGCCAATCAAAGAAATGGTAAACATACCAAACCCAAGAATGGTTTGAATTGTCTCGTATGCGGACAAAAAGGCATCTCCTTTCTCTAAAGTGTGAGATTATGTGCATAAGCACCACCTCGCTTTCAGAATGGAAAGCCACCGTCATTAAACTTTACTGTCACAAATGATTATAGCATATAGACTTAGTTATTTTCTTGAAAATTCAAGTAGAACTGAGTCTATTTTTTTGTTTGAAAATAAAAAAATAGAAGGGATAATGTGTATTGAAAAAAACAAACCAACTCACTTATCTAGTGTTAGTCAATTTTAGATTTTTTTGGCTAACTATTTTTTTAACTATTTAATTAGTTTATTTGTTGACAAACAAAATAAATAGTTTATCATTTACTTTGTTGATATCGATATAAACTAAGTAAATATTTTGGAGGTCATCTTATGAATCATCATGAAATCTTAGAAAATCTGTTAGAAATTGCGCACCAACCGTTTTTGATTTTTGCCTATCAAGTGGAAGAAAAGACAGATAATGCTTTTGAAACATTAAAAATTTTAGTGGCTGAGGACGATGTGACAGCAGGACGGTTAGCTGAAGTGCTAGATATTAAACCGTCTAGTGTGACACAAATCATCAAAAAATTAGAAGAGGCTGGGGCGGTCATGCGGGAAAAATCAGCAACGGATTCCCGAGTGACTTTGGTCAAGATTACTGATAAAGGTCGAGAAAGTCTGCAAGAGCGTGGTTCAATCAGTACAACATTAAAAGATGTCTTATTTAAAGGTTTTGCAGAAGAAGAGTTAGCACAATTGAATACCTATCTTGAACGAATGAATGAAAATATCAATCGTCCTGAATTTCAAGAAAAATTAGCTGAAGTTTTCGGCGATGATCAACGCTGGGAACGTTTCAATAAGATGAGTGCGCATTTTGGCAGAGCACGTGAACAGATGATGGATCGCAGTGGGTTCGGTGGTTTTGGTCGAGGTGGCTTTGATCGAGATGCCTTCGATGGACGATTTGATAGACATTACGGTGGCTTTGAAGGATGGAAGAAAGGGCGTAGAAAATAATGGCACAAGGTGGAGGCGGAAGACCCGTTAGTATCTCGATGAAACAAACGAATACAAGATTTTCTTTGAAAGAATTTCTTAGTTTAATCAAACAAACAAAACCGCGCTATCCCTTACTGGCGATTGGGATGATCTTATTAGCAGGTTCATCAGCTGTGCAAGTTTATGTTCCTAAATTGGCTGCTAATTTAGTTAATCATTTTCAAGAGGGGATCGATTATGCTTTATTAGGAAGAGTCGTGGGGATGTTCGTTTTTTCAGCTGTAATTTCAGCGATTGGTGGGACGATTTTAGGAATTTTTGGCGAAAACGTCATTCAAAATATGCGAAAACGTTTATGGAATAAATTAACGATACTGAAAGTCACCTATTTTGATTCGGTGAAGGCGGGTGAGATGTCCAGCCGAGTAACGAATGATACGACCCAGGTAAAACAACTGTTGGCTGTGACGTTTCCACAAACGATTGCGAGCATCATTACCGTGATCGGGACTGTTTATATGATGATCCGAATGGACTGGCATATGTCGCTAGCCATGGTTATTGCTGTTCCCGTCGTTATCCTATTGATGATTCCTGTGATGACCTTTGGTTCAAAGATCAGTCATATCCGTCAGGATGCTATGAGTCATTTCAATGGAATCGCAACAGAAACGTTGTCAGAAATTCGTTTAGTAAAAACGTCGAATGCTGAACAACAAGCACAAGAACGGGCAGCAAATGAAGTCGATCGTTTGTTTCGCGTTGGTAAAAAAGAAGCAGTCTTTGATGCTGCAATGCAACCGATCATGATGATGGTTTTTATGAGCATGGTCTTTGGTTTGTTAGCTTATGGAATGCATCGTATTGCGATTGGAGCGATGACGATCGGGGTATTGATGAGTTTTCTCATGTATCTCTTCAATCTGATCGGCGCGATGCCAACGATTGCCACATTGTTTTCTGAAATGGCAAAAGCTGCTGGTTCGACACGCCGTGTACAAGAATTATTGAATGAAGTACCTGAAGACTTTGAATCTGGTGAAGAAGTGGATTTATCGAACAAAACATTGTGTGTTTCTAACGTGGACTTTGCTTATAGTGATGCACCTGAGGAACCGATTTTAACGAATGTGTCTTTTGAAGCTAAACCTAACGAGATCATTGCTTTTGCGGGTCCTTCTGGTGGAGGGAAATCGACTACATTCAGTTTATTAGAACGTTTTTATGAGCCAACAGCAGGTACGATCAAATTTGGCACAACGGAGATCCAAAAGATCAAGTTGTCCAATTATCGTAGTCAAATTGGCTATGTTTCCCAAGATTCTGCTATTATGGCAGGAACGATCCGTTATAATTTAACTTATGGATTAGCGGATACTTACACAGATGAGCAGCTTTGGGAAGTGTTAGAATTAGCCTATGCACGTCAATTTGTGGAAGAGATGCCCAATGGTTTAGATACAGAAGTGGGCGAACGTGGTACGAAAATTTCTGGAGGCCAACGGCAACGACTGGCAATCGCTCGAGCGTTCTTAAGAGATCCAAAGGTCTTGATGTTGGATGAAGCAACAGCAAGTCTTGATTCTGAATCAGAAGCAAAAGTCCAACAAGCCTTGACAAATCTGATGAAAGGTCGGACAACATTAGTGATCGCACATCGTCTATCAACGATCGTGGATGCTGATAAAATCTACTTTATCGAAAAAGGAAAAGTAACCGGTTCAGGAAAACACGCTGAGCTTGTTCAAAAACACAAAACCTATGCCAAATACGTAGACGAACAATTTAAAGTTGATACATTGCAAATTGCCTAAGTGTTAAAAAGCTGAATCCTTTTATCTTACTGAAAGAATGCGAAGAATCTAAGAGAAAGAAGAAATACTTTTTTCTGTTCTTTTTATTTGGTTAAACAATTTTCCGCGAAATAGATAATCAGGTTTAGAATGTTTAGGATATGTTTGGTAAACTGAGTATCAGACATCTTGAATCCTCCTATGAATTGGTTCGTTAAACTAATTCTAAAGGATTTCAAGGTGTCTTTTTTTCACCGTTTATTCGTTTTTAGAGATACTAGGAGAGACTGAGACAAGTTTTGGCTCAGTCACACAAAGTATAGAAACAAAAGAGAAGGAATTATATACAGGTATAAAAATCTATCATCTGATCACAATTTATTCGTTTTGTCATCTATTTCATTGGCAATTGTATTTGAAAAACGACTCCTCTAGGTTCCCAGTCTCTTACGGACAGTTTGCCTTTATGCTGAGTGATGATCTGTTTGGCAATTGCGAGACCAAGACCATAGCCACCAGTTTCTTTAGAACGAGAGCGGTCTTCGCGGTAGAAGCGTTCAAAAATTCGTCTTTTGTCTTCATCGCTAATAGATGGCCCGTTGTTTTTGACTTCAATCAGCCAATTATCGTTGGAGATTTCAGATTGCAGGACGATTTTTTCTTTAGCTTCTGTGTATTTTAGCGCATTGTCCAGCAGAATAACTAGAACTTGGTGGATACGTTTTTCGTCGACTATCACTGGTTGATCGGCAAAGTTTTCCAAGACAAAATATTGATCGTTTATTTCTGCGATTTCCTGGAAGGGCTGGGCTAATTGACGAATAAATTCTTTGGGATTAACTGATTCTTTCTGCAGAAGCAACTGATTGGAATCACTGCGTGCCAAGGTTAGCAGGTCTTCAGTCAGGCTTTTCATTCGCCGTGTTTCATTCAGGGCTTGGGCAATTGGTTCAGACTCTTCCAAGATGGTGTGATTGGGTCGGGTGAACAATTGCTGCAGGCTGTTTTGAATGATTGCTAGTGGCGTGCGTAATTCGTGAGAGGCATTTTCAACAAATTCCTGTTGTTTGCGCCATGAGAGCATGATGGGTTGCATATTCATTTTTGAAATGTAAAAGCTTATTCCAATCGAAATCAGCCAAAAAACGACCATACAGATAATCAGTGTTGTCTTGAAGGTTTTCATGGAGTCTGCGATTTGATTGGTATTGGCTAAAAATTGAATATAGGCGATGTCTCCTCCTTTATCTGCTTTGATTGTATACGAATGAAAGGAAAGTTTTTGGCTAGAATAGCCTGCATTTTTTAAACTTAATGCTTGAACAGAATCGAGATTTTTCTTATCTAAGGTTAAATTTTCCAGTTCAGTGAACCGTCCACCAATCGTGTCTTTGTTGAGAATCGTTCCTTCTTTTGACCATAAAATGATCTGAGTATTGAACTGATTATTGCCTTCTGGTCCATTCTCTCTCAGCTGATCGCCCGGTATTTGTGCCAGAAAGGGATTGCTTTGTTGGTACCGGTTGATTTCCATCTGAATAAGATGTTCATTTTCCGCCATTTGAGTTAGTGACAGGTCTGTTTGGCGGTAGGCCGAGCTTTGCAGCAGTTGTAGAGTTATAAATCCTAATAATAGGAAGATACCTGCAAAAGCGGCTACATTTAAGAAGAAAAATTTTAATCGTTGTTTTCTTGATATTTCGGTATTCATAGCATTAATCCTTTTGTAAGATGTAGCCGACATTTCTCAGTGTTTTAAAGAACTGATCTGCACCTGACGGCTTCAAATGTTTTCTTAAGTGACTCATATATACTTCTACAACTGTAATGGTCGTATCGGAATCAAAGCCCCAAATCCGATCGAAGATTTGCTCCTTTGTTAAAATCACGCCCTTATTTTGGATGAAATAAACCAAGAGATCAAATTCTTTTCCTTGAATTGATAGGATCTCATCGTCGATGTTTACTTCTTTCGTCGCAAGGTTGCAGGTAATATTTTTATAGATGATTTGATTCTCAGAAAACAATCCTAACGAACGCTTCAATAATGCTTTGACCCGCATAATCAGTTCTTCGCGATAAAAAGGTTTCGTCAAATAATCGTCTGCACCTTTTTGAAATCCATTGATTTTGTCTTCTAGGCCATCTTTGGCAGTTAGAATCAGCACAGGGGTTTGGATATTTTTTTTCCGTAATTCTGCTAAGATTTCGTAGCCGTTTTTCCCTGGCAGCATCAGGTCCAGCAATATTAGATCATAAACACCAGTTTCTGCTTCAAATAAGCCTTCTTCCCCATCATAGATCTGTGTGATCTCACCTAAATCCGACAAGATTTCTTTTATATTATCTGAAAGTGTCGCTTCATCTTCTACTATTAAAAGGTTTATCATTGATTTTCTCCTTTTTCATCTATTACTTACTCAGTTTACCACGCTTTCCTAAAACAACCTTAAAAACTTTTTTGTCACGTTTAAGCTTCGGTTAAGCCAACTTGCCTATTCTATAAACAGACAAATGAAGGAGGAACCAAAATGAATTATATCAAACGGGCGATTCAAAGCCTTTGGGCCAAAAAAGGACGCAGCATCATTATGATCACCGTCTTTTCCGCCATATTAATTTTTGTATTAGCGGGGTTAACGATCCGCAGCGGCGCTGAACTGGCGACCACAAATGCGAAAAAAAGTGTCGGGGCGACCGTCACCTTATCAACGAACCGAGAGGCAATGTTCAAACAGCAATCAAATTCAGATTCAGATGATGAAAGCAGTCGTCCAGATCCAGGTAGCTTTGAACAGACACCCGTCAACTTGAGTGATGCAAAAAAAATCGCAGAATTAGCGAATGTTAAATCGTATTCATTTGAAGCAAGTACTTCAGCGGATAAAGGCACAGGGATTACACCGATCTCGAGTGATAGTGACAGTGAAGAGGAATCTTCGGATGAACAAGCTGTTGGATTTGGTGGACAGAAAGCACCTGGTGGGATGAGTCAAGGGGATTTCCAAATTAAAGGTGTTTCCGAAAGTAATTCTTACAGTGATTTTTCATCAGGAACAGCTAGCCTAGTTGAAGGCAAGGCAATCACTTCGGATGATGAAGGGACGAATAATGTACTGATCGAGCAAAGTTTAGCGGAAGCAAACGATCTAAGTGTCGGGGACAAATTTAAGATTAAAGATACCGATGATAAAGATGTTGAAGTTACTATTAAAGGTATTTACAAAACAAGTGATTCTGGCAACAGTATGAGTGCTCGCTTCAACTTTATGAATCCAGCGAACACGATTTTTTCTTCTTATACACTGGTTAACACCTTAACTGGATCGGAAGGAAAAACGATCGATTCGGCAGTTTATAACTTAGATGATCCCAAAGACATGGACAGCTTTGTAGAAGCAGCGAATAAATTGATCGATACGGATACATTCAGCTTAGAAACCAATGATCAAATGTATCAGCAAATGCTTCAGCCGTTGAATAATGTATCAAGCTTTGCGAAGAATATCGTGATTTTAGTAGCCGTAGCCGGAGTCATTATTTTGACATTGATTATTATGCTGTCGATTCGTGAACGTAAATATGAGATCGGTGTATTACTTTCATTAGGTGAATCACGGGTCAAAGTTATTTCACAATTTTTCGTTGAGATTTTTGTCTGCATGATCTTCGCTTTAGGGATCGCTGCAGCTAGCGGAAATGTTGTTGGCAATGCAGTCGGCAATCAGTTGTTGAGTCAGCAAACAACTTCGCAAAATGCAGATGGAGAAGAAGCGAATACGGCAGGAAACGGCGGTCCAAATCAAGGTAACCAAGGACAAGCACCTGGTGGCGGAAACGGTGGTCCTAGTGGTGGTCAAATGGGAAGCAATCCATTTACACAATCAAAAGAAATTCAAGAACTAAATATTTCAATGCAGCCAACCGAGATTTTAAGTCTTGCAGGAATTGGGCTGGGGATTAGTTTATTCTCAATTGTCCTTTCATCAGCTGGAATTCTACGACTGAATCCGAAGAAAATATTGATTTCCTAATTAAAGGAGGAATTTTTAATGACACTATCAACAAAAGATTTAGGCTACTGGTATGAAGACAACCGACGATTATTCGAAAATGTTAATTTAACTTTTGAAAAAGGCAAAATGTATGCAATTTTAGGTACGAGCGGTTCAGGGAAAACGACTTTTTTATCCCTGATCGCAGGATTAGATACACCAAAAAGCGGAGAAATTCTCTATGACGACAAATCGTTGAAAAAAATTGGATTGCGGGAATATCGTCGTAAAGATGTATCAATTGTGTTCCAAGCCTATAATCTACTGCCGTATTTATCGGCAGTAGACAATGTGGTAACAGCGATGGAGATTGCTCAAAGCCAACAGACAGATAAAAAAGCCTACGCCTTAGCGAACTTGGAAAAAGTCGGAATCACTAAGGATTTAGCAGATAAAAAAGTTACGATGCTATCTGGTGGTCAGCAGCAACGAGTAGCAATCACTAGAGCCCTATGCTGTGAACACGATCTAATCGTTGCGGATGAACCGACTGGAAACTTGGATGAAGCAACTTCCAGCGAGATCGTTAAACTTTTCCAAGAGATTGCACATGAGCAAAAGAAATGTATTATTTTAGTCACCCACGAACAGGATGTCGCTAAAGGCTGCGATGTAGTGTATGAACTGAAAAATCAAGAATTCAATCAAGTATCTTAAACAAACAGAATTTTGGTGCAACTAGTATGAATGAGTAGGAAATGAATAGAGGAGACTGAGAAAATTTTTGCTCAGTCTCTCTTTTAGTAATAGTCGTTTTTTTTAGGTTGAAAGGAATAAAGTGATCTATTAATAAAAAGAATAACAGATATAATTCTTGTAAAAGAGCGATAGATAGGAGTGTTTAGAATGGGATTGTTTCAATGGCTTAGAAAAAATTTTTCAAATAATCAAGATAAAAAAGTCAATGAAATGCTACTTAAGCTAAATAAAAAAATTCATGAACCGAAAGACTTTTGTCCGGCGACTACAGCATTAATCCGCTTGTATGACCGAGAAAAAAATGCAAAAGAAATAAATAAAGGTGAAACCAGTTATGAATCTCATACTGAAGCCTTTCATAAAGAAATACAAGTCCATAGTCAAGAAAAGATTTATCTAACAGATTATTTAAATATCTGGCTACAAATAAATGAAGCAAAATTACAGGAATATAAGTTGGATACAATGTTCGAGAAAGGAAATTTAAAGGAAATCAAAGAAGAACTAGCGAAGGATATAAAGATAAAAAGTGAAATTTTATCGCGGTGTTTGGGAGGGGAAATTACTAATTATAGGCTAAATCAACAAGCTTATCAAGAAATGTTTGGGCGAATAAATCCTAAAGGCTGTCAAAGAAACAAAGTGGTAATTGATTTTCAAGTAACAAAGAAGATCACTGATTTCTCATTGAATAAGGGGAGGGATCAGATGGAGAGTCGGACAAACCAAAAAACTCAAACGAATGGATGCCAAACGATGGAAAGTATAACCGATAAAATAAAGGACCCCGGTTTAATCGAAACAAAGGCACAATCTAGTGAGACAAAAATTCAAGATAATCCGGTCAGGTAATCAACAAGCACTTTGAGATTTCTCTGATAGTGTGCGTTGTGATAAATGAAACGCCCTCGAAACAGCGGGTACTGTTTTGAGAGCGTTTCTAGTGCAGAAATGAATATTCATTTATCTGTTTTTATTCATTTTCATATTCTTCAAGCTCAATACTCAAATCTTCCCATTCAGAAAGTTTCGTTTCTTGAGATTGGCGAGTTGCTTCGAGTGTTTGATTCAATTCATTTAATTTGAGATGGTCATCCAAATTCTCTGGGGACACCATTTCTTGTTCTAGTGCCTCGATCTGTTCATCTAAAATAGCTAATTCTTCTTCAATTTGAGTGATTTTACGTTGCAAACTACGTATCAGCTTTTGTTGCTCTTTACTTTGGAAATAGGTTTTCTTGTTCGTAGAAATATGCTCTTCTTCTGGTGTTTTTTCAGCTAACAGCTCTGCTATTTCCGCTTCTTCTTGTTTCTTTTCCAAATAATAATCATAGTCACCTAAATAAACTTTACTACCGTTTTCCGATAATTCGATGACTTTTGTGGCAATCCGATTGATGAAATAACGGTCATGAGAGACAAACAACAAAGTACCATCATAATCAATCAAGGCATTTTCTAATACTTCTTTATTATCAATGTCCAGGTGGTTGGTTGGTTCGTCTAAAATCAAAAAGTTTTCTTGATTCATTGCGAGTTTTGCAAGGGCGACTCGGGCTTTTTCACCACCGCTTAGCAAGGGGATGGTCTTTTCTACATCTTCACCAGAAAATAGAAAGGCACCCAAAACGCTACGAATTTCTTTTTCGGGAGTCGTTGGATGTTCATCCCATAATTCAGCTAAAATAGTTTTGTTGGTGTGTAAGTCCGCTTGACCTTGATCGTAATAGCCGATCGTCACATTGGTTCCTAAATGTTCTTTTCCACGGATAAACGGCAACTGATGGATGATCGATTTTAAAAGCGTGGATTTACCAATACCATTGGGACCGACCAGTGCAATGGCTTCTTGACGCCGAATATCAAGATTGATCGGTTCAGACAAAACTTCATTATGATAACCAATCGCAGCATCTTCGATTTGTAATACGACATTTCCTGATGGCTTTGCTACATTGAAAAGAAAGTGAGCTTGTTTTTCGTCTCCTTGAGGACGGTCAATCCGATCCATTTTCTCAAGGACTTTTCTGCGACTTTGGGCTCTTTTCGTCGTAGAAGCGCGTACCAAGTTGCGTGCGACAAAATCTTCCAATTTATGGATCTCAGTTTGTTGTTTTTCATAAGCTTTCCATTCAGTTGCTAATTGTTCAGCTTTCATATCAAGGTACTTCGAATAATTCCCTTTATAGTGGCGCATTTTTTTTCGACTTAATTCGTAAACTTCTGTTGCGACTTTATCTAAGAAATATCGGTCATGGGAGACAATCAGTAAGGCACCAGTATAACTTTGCAGGTAGCCTTCTAACCAAGAGAGAGTCTCAATATCTAAATGGTTGGTTGGTTCGTCTAAAATCAATATATCTGGATGTTGGAGCAACATTCTTGCTAACGCTAAGCGAGTGCGTTGTCCGCCAGACAATTCATTGATTTTTTGATCATAAAAAGACGGATCAAATTTAAAGCCATGCAAAACAGAGCGTATTTCATTTTCGTAGCCATAACCGTTTCTATCTGAAAAATCGTGTTGTAATTTATCGTATTCTTTCAAAAGTGACTCATAGGAAGGTGTATCAGGTGTTCCTTCACTGATCAAGATTTCAAGTTCGCGCATTCGATTTTCCATTTGACGGATTGTTTCGAATGATTTAAGCATTTCATTCCAGACTGTTTCTGCTGAATCTAACCCAGTATCTTGTGCCAGATAGCCTAAAGTAGCAGCTTTATTTTTAGCAATTGTTCCTTCATCGGGGCGTTCGATTCCAGCAAGGATCTTCAAAAGTGTTGATTTTCCTGCTCCGTTACGGCCGACTAATGCGATCCGAGCCCCTGTGCTGATTTCTAAATGGATATTCTCAAATAAGATCTCCGCACCGAAGTGACGAGCAATTTGATTGGCTTGTAATAATATCATGGAATCCTCTTTTCTACTTTGTGAATTCTCTAAGAATAAATCTCTTTTTCAACTAGTAGTCTACCATAAATTCCTTGATACTGCGAGGTTCAAAGAAATGATAAAAAAATGAATAAAGAATAAAATTTCACAATATCCAAGCAATCAAATTGATTTTTTCCTATATATACTGATATGATGGATAAATCAAAGTAAACTTAAAGTAAAAGTGGAGGTAATTAAGTGAAAGATCATGTTATTCCAAAGGCAACAGCCAAACGGCTACCTTTGTATTACCGTTATTTACGAATCTTAAATAATGCTGGTAAGAAAAAAGTATCATCAACTGAATTAAGTGAGGCTGTTCAAGTTGACAGTGCAACGATTCGCCGTGATTTTTCATATTTTGGAGAATTAGGAAAACGAGGCTATGGCTACGATGTTGAAGACCTCATGCATTTTTTCGCAAAAACATTGAATGATGATCAATTGACTAATGTGGCGTTGATCGGTGTCGGTAATTTGGGAAGTGCCCTTTTAAAATATAAATTCCATCAAAGTAACAGTATCCGTGTAAGTTGTGCATTTGATGTCAACGAAGCAATCGTTGGACGGATCGTGGATGGGATTCCCGTTTACCCTATGGAAGATATGTTTGAGCAAATCAAGATCCAACAAATCGAAGTAGCAATATTGACGATACCAGCTGAGCGAGCACAAGAAGTAGTTAATCGGTTGACTGAAGCGGGCATTAAAGGTATCTTGAATTTTACCTCTGCTCGATTAAATGCGCCAGCAGACGTGTTGATTCAAAATGTTGACTTAACGAATGAATTACAAACGTTGATTTATTTTCTTCATTCTGATGCATCCTTGCAAGCGACTGAAGAAACTGAGTAACGAATGATTCAGGTGACCTGGTTGGTTTACTCAACAGTCTCAAGTTATGAATGATCATTTTAGAAGTCGTGATTTCCGAAATTGATGTCTCAGTTTTTGTGAAATTTCGGCTCTTTTTTGTGGTCCGTTCGGTGGGTAACCATCTTCTTGTCACCGAACAAAAGTTCCTATATAATCATGATAGGGGTGAGTGAGATGGAATTACAGTTTCCTTTACATAATGATACATCTAGAAAAATCATTCATATCGATATGGATGCTTTTTTTGCCTCTGTCGAAGAACGGGATCATCCAGAATTTAGAGGGAAACCCTTAGTTATTGCCAGACATCCGAGTGACACTGGTGGTCGAGGAGTGGTTACTACAGCGAATTATGAAGCAAGAAAGTATGGCATCCATTCAGCGATGAGTGCGCAAAAAGCATATGAATTATGTCCGCAAGCCATTTTTAAACCAGGCGATCATCAAAAATATAGTGAGATCTCACAAATTGTTCGTGAGATTTTTTACCGATATACGGATATCGTTGAGCCTGTCAGTATTGATGAAGCCTATCTTGATGTGACGAACAATAAACGCAATTGTAAATCAGCAATCAAAATTGCTCGTTTGATCCAAAGAGACATTTGGGAAGAGGTAAAACTGACCTGCTCGGCAGGTGTGAGCTATAATAAGTTTTTAGCGAAATTAGCCTCAGATTTTCAAAAACCTAAAGGCATTACTATCGTTGCACCTCAAGACGCATTGACGTTCCTAAAGGCACTACCTATTGATAAATTTCATGGGGTAGGAAAAAAAACCGTCCCTAAGATGCATGAACTTGGTATTTTCACTGGAGAAGATCTTTATAATTGTACAGAGATGATGTTGATCCAACAATTTGGAAAGATGGGCTATTCGCTTTATCGAAAAGTAAGAGGTGTCCATGATGCACCAGTCAATGTGACAAGAGAAAGAAAATCTGTAGGAAAAGAGCATACTTATGGTCAGCCACTACAAACGGAAGAAGCGGTATTAGCACAATTACGACAATTAGCTGAGAAAGTCGAAGAGTCGTTGAAAAGAGTCCAAAAACATGGAAAAACCGTAGTGTTAAAAGTGAGATATACGGATTATACGACAGTCACGAAAAGAGTCACTTTACCTGAGTATATCTATAAGAAAGAAGCGCTCTTTTATCAAGCAAGTTTGATTTGGGAAGAAATTTTAGGGATTGAACAAGGCATACGTCTCTTGGGGATCACGTTAACGAATTTAGATCCCATGACTTATGAGAATATTGTGTTACCTTTGTGGGAATGAAAAAACAGTAGAAAACGTGTTGGAAATCAACATACGTTTCTACTGTTTTTTATTCAATAAGGAGTGGGAGGACCTAAATGAACTCCTGTTTTTTGATTTGTTCATACGATTCTGTAGCATCGCTGCATTTTTCCCAAATCACTACTCTATTTTCGGCTAGCGATTTTTTGACATCGATGATGCGTTGATTACTACTACCGCGAAACTGTAGTTTTAAATCCTTTTTACTTAGTTCAAAACGTCCATCAACTAAGATATCGATTTTTGCTAAAAGAGCTAACTTGTCTTCGGAGTCTTGAAGTAGTTCGTCAAAAGTATAACCGGTCCACGACCAGATATCTTTGGTCTGACCAAATTCTTGTCGGATACGCTCAACGACTTGGAGACAGACGTCCGTGTTTAGAAAAGGTTCCCCGCCTAAAAGGGTCAGTCCTTGAACGTAATCATGGCGGAGATCGGTGATGATTTGTTCTTCCAGCTCTGGTGTGAAAGGTTTACCATAGCGGAAGTTTTGCGCTGCTTTATTGAAACATCCTTCACAAGCAAATAAGCAGCCACTCACATAAAGACTATTTCTTACACCTTCGCCATCCACAAAGTTAAATGGTTTGTAATCAGCAATGTAATTTTGGCTGTAATCTTGTGCCAGCCATTCTTTAGGTTTAGGATTTCGCATAAAAAAACTTCTTTCTAACATCAAAGTATGAAAAATTTACTTAAAACTCAAACCAGTTTCACAGCAAGCAGTCTCAGAAAAGATAATGGACTAGCCTCAAAAAAATGCAAATAAATCGAACGGTCAGGGTTCACACACCGTTCGATTTATCGTAGTCACGCTGTGAAAGGGGATTGTTTTCTAAGGAATAACTGATCGCTCTATCTTTTTTTAGAGTGAATTAGAACGAAATAGTAGAGAAAGATTACTTCATATGTTTGACACGTGAAGAGATCTCCTTGTGACGACCGTGAACCATTGGACGTGCTTGTGGGTTACCTAAATAGCCACAGGTTCTTTTAACGACGTCACAAGTTTTTGGATCATGATTGCCGCATTCGGGACATTCAAAGCCACGTTCGGTTGGTTTGAAGTCACCTTCAAAGCCACATTTGTAGCAATGATCAATTGGTGTATTCGTTCCTAAATAGCCAACTTTATCGTAAGCATAATCCCAAACGGCTTCTAATGCTTTCGGGTTTTGTTGAAGCATTGGGTACTCACAGTAATGGATAAAACCACCAGAACAATACTTCGGATAATCTTTTTCAAAATCTAGTTTTTCAAACGGAGTTGGGTTTTTACGAACGTCATAATGGAAACTATTCGTGTAATATTCTTTATCAGTGATGTTTTCGACTTCGCCAAATTTTTCTGTATCTAAACGGCAGAAACGATCAGTTAAGCTCTCACTAGGTGTAGAGTAAACGCTGAAATGATATCCATATTCGTCACCCCAAGCATCTGCTTTGGCTTTTAATTCTTTCACGATATCAAGGGTAAAATCTTTTGCTTCGGGATTGTTTTCCCATTCCCCACCATAAAAAGCAGAAGCCACTTCGTAAAGACCGATATAACCTAAAGAAACCGTTGCACGACGATTTTTGAATAATTCATCGACAGCATCTGTTTTTGAGAGACGTTTACCGAATGCACCATACATATATAAGATTGGTGCGTTAGCAGGGATCGCTTCTTTACAACGATCGACACGATAAACTAAAGCATCTTTCATGATGGCTAAGCGCTCAGAAAGGATTTGCCAGAATTTTTCCTGATCGCCTTTCGCTTCGATGGCAATACGAGGTAAGTTTAGTGTGACCACTCCAAGATTCATTCGTCCAACGTTCACTTCTTGGCCATTTTCATCTTTCCAACCTTGTAAAAATGAACGACAACCCATAGGTACTTTGAAACTACCGGTTAATTCAACGATTTTGTCGTAGTTTAAAATATCAGGATACATCCGCTTAGTTGCACATTCCAAAGCTAATTGTTTAATGTCATAATTAGGATCAGTTGGGTTCAAGTTTATGCCATCTTTTAATGTGAAAATCAATTTAGGGAAGATAGCTGTCCGCTTTTCGCTGCCTAAGCCATTGATCCGATTTTGTAAGATTGCTTTTTGAATTTCTCGCTCAAACCAGTTTTTTCCTAAACCAAAGCCAAGAGAAGTAAATGGTGTTTGACCATTTGAAGTAAAAAGAGTATTGATTTCATATTCTAGACTTTGCATCGCATCAAAAATATCTTTTTTGGTTTTTGATTTCGCATACTCTACTCGACGTTCAGGTGTTTCGATCCATTCTTCTGCATCCGCTAAATGTTTTTGATAATTCAGTTCAGCGAAAGGAGCAAGTAATTCATCTGTTCGGTCAGCAGAACAACCACCATATTGACTGGAAGCTACATTTGCAATAATCTGTGAAATTTGAGCAGTAGCAGTTTGAATTGATTTTGGTGATTCCACTTCAGCATTTCCAATTTTGAATCCGTTGTTCAACATTCCTTTGAAATCGATCAAACAACAGTTTGTCATTGGTGTGTATGGATGATAATCTAAATCATGGTAATGGATGTCGCCTTTTTGATGCGCATTTGCGATATGTGGGGGCAACATTTTCAAACCGATGGATTTTCCAACGATACCAGCGGTTAAATCTCTTTGAGTATTGAAGACATTACTATCTTTATTTGCATTCTCATTGACAACTGTTTGGTCTTTATTGATCAATTTTTTGATCGAAAAATTGATATCTGTCGCTTTACTTCTGGCAAAATCACGTTTTGTGCGGTAATTGATATATTCTTCTGCTAATTCATATTCGTTTTTTTCTAAAAGAATGTGTTCAACGATATTTTGGATCTCATATATTTTAACGTTGTCGGTAAAGCGTCGTTTGATTTCTTGAACGACTAAATCCACGATCGTTTGAATTTTTTCATAAGTAAGTGGAGACAATGAGCCATGAATTTTCTTTTCAGCTTTGACTAAAGCCTCATTGATTTTTGTTTCATCAAATTCGACACGTCGACCATCTCGTTTAATGATTGTTATGTTTGATACTTCTGAATGAAGGGGATCTGTTACTTTTTCTTCAATTTGTACACTCATTTTATTCAACTCCTGCTAAATTCTTCTTGTCTATCATAAAACAAAATCCACGAAGGAGCAACTAAATACTAGCTATATATAGTATGCAAACAGGTGTATAAACGAACAACTATACTATATGTTGTATATATTCCTTTGTGAAAAAAAGTGAAAACGTAAGTTTATAGGATTTTTATTTTGAATATACCGCTTTCGTGAATAAAATAGATGAATAAAAATTTTTTAAAAAAAGGTTATGTCTGTGAAATGATAAAAATCTAAAAAGAAATGCTCAAATGCTGTAAAGATCAGAGAAAAAAACCAAAGAATATGCTAATATGCTGGTAAGTGTGTCAGTGTGGCGAGTAAGCAAAACCCAAGGAGGAAAGCCATGGATAAAATGATCGAGGTAAAACATGTAAGTAAAAGCTATGGAAATAAGCTTTCGCCGGTAAAAGTACTTGATAATATCTCTTTTACAGTAGAAAAAGGAGAATTTGTTGGCATCATGGGTCCGAGTGGTGCTGGAAAGACGACTTTGATGAATATTCTTTCGACGATCAATCTACCAACGATGGGAAGTGTGTTGATCCAAGGAAATGAGATCACTAAAATGAAAAATAATGAATTGAGTGACTTCCGTCGAAAAAAATTAGGATTTATTTTTCAAGAATTTAATTTGATCGATACATTGAATGCGAAGGACAATATCTTACTACCATTAGCGGTGGAACGAATCTCGAAAGAAGAGATGGAAAAAAGTGTGTTGCATGTTGCTCAATTATTAGGGATCGAAGAAATCTTAAAACGTTATCCAGATGAATTATCAGTTGGTCAGAGACAACGGATTGCGGCTGCTAGAGCATTAGTTATTCAACCACAAGTCATTTTTGCTGATGAGCCAACCGGGTCTCTGGACTCGAAATCAGCCACCGAGTTACTAAATTATTTAACAACGATGAACCGAGTAGAAAAATCAACTATCTTATTAGTAACACATGATCCGTATACAGCCAGTTATTGTGATCGGATTTTATTTATCAAAGATGGGGTGATTTTCTCTGAAGTAGTTCGCAGAGGTTCAAGAAACGAATTTTTTGAACGGGTGATTGATATGCAGGCGACCATTGGGGGAGGTGGAAAACTCAATGCTTTATAAGTTGGCTGCGAAAAGTTTTCTGCGACAGTCAAGAGGGTATCTCGTTTACTTTTTTAGTCTAACGTTATCAACGATGATCTACTATTCTTTTAGTACGATTTCTTATGATCAATTATTGAACCGAAGGACACAGCAAGATTCTTTATTCAATGTTTTTTTTGGTATTGGTAGTTGGATTATCTTAATCGTATTACTTTTTTTTGTTATTAGTGCAAATCGTTTTTTCTTTAACCGCAGACAAAGAGAGATTGGGATCTATCAGTTGTTTGGTGTGAAGAAAACCCAAATCTCACTGATCTATGTATTGGAAACAATGGCTATTGGATTATTCGCCTGTACAGCAGGGATTATTTTAGGAATCATTTTCTCAAAATTATTTTCTATGATCTTGATTCGCATGATGAACTTGCAAATCACGAGTCTTTTCTTCATTTCCGTGCCATCGATTTTTGAAACCTTTCTGTTGTTTTTTTTGATTTTATCTGTTGTTTCTTTGTATTCATTATGGAAAATCTGGCGCTATCCGACGATTCGAAATTTTGGCGAATACGATCATTTGGAAAGTAGCAAGTTAAGAGTTCGGACACGCCATCGTTTTTTAGGAACACTGGGTTTATTGCTGATCTCTAGTGGTTATTTCTTTGCGGTCCACTATCGGGAATTTGCTGCTAAACTTTTTATTTTTACGCAAGATCTTCGCTTTCCTTTCTTATTATTTGTTCTGATCCTGCTGTTTTGTGTGATCGGGACATATCTGTTCTTTTGTTTTTCCCTACGTGTGTTAATCGATTTGGTGAGTCGTTCTCGAATTAAGTATCGAGGGATCAACTTCTTGCTGATTGGCAATACGCAGATCCATCTGCTGAAAAGCTGGCGGATCAATTCGTTGATCACACTGATCATGGCTCTAGCTTTAACGATGATTGGCGCAATGATGAGTGCGACTGTCATCATGTCTCGAAATGTGGAGATGGTCTCACCGGTATCTTATCAAATGGATAAGGCAACAGCCGACAAGCTGCGACCGCTTCTTGCAAGTGAAGGGCAAACGATCACAAAAGAAATGACGATCAATTACAAAGTAATTGGAAGTTACTATAATGATAAGTTAGACGGAATTTCTGAGGAAAAAGTATTTCAATTGGTAAATTTGATTCCAGAAAAAGAATATCATGCCTTTCGACAATTCAATCCTAAAATGCCTAAAATTGATTTAACATCGGATAACAGCACTGTGGTATTAGATAGTATGAAAAATATCTTTAGAAATTTTTCAATGTATGATTCAACATTCTACTTGCCCGATCAAACTTTAGATATTCAAGCAACCTTACCTAATTTTTTAGGAGATGGTTCGTTGAGGTATTTCGGTCCGACACTCGTTGTCAGTGATGATTATTTTGCTAAAGCATCTGGACTAAACTATCAAGTGGTCAATTGGAATGTGCAAGGGGGAGATCAGGAAAAAATCATTGAACGTATTTCTAAAGAGATTCCTACAAGTTATGAGAACATCATTTATTATGATTATGAGATCAAAGGAGAGTCTATAACTGGAACGATTCATAAAAATGAATCGCACCAAGAAAAAGCAGCTTCAGATCAATCTTCTGATGAATACAATAATGAAGATTCACGTCTTAACTTTTCTGCACGTTTCCCATTTAAACGAACAGTTGAACAAGGAATTGGTTTAATGGCGTATGTTTCGATCTTTATTGGAATAATTGTTATTGTCACGACTGGAAGCATGCTGATGGTTCGTCAATTAGCAGAAGCAGAAGAAGAACGAGAGAATTATCAATTATTAACGAAATTAGGGATTTCTCGAAAAAAAGTGAAGCGAGTCATCTTTGGGCAAAATGCGATCATGTTTTTCCCACCAATTATTTTGGGGAGTATGCATACCTTTTTTGCCATTGAAGTATTTACTCAATATGTCGATACAGCAAATTATGGGTTAGCATATCTGATTTGTGGCTCACTTGTCTTGATCTATATCTTGTTTTATTACATCACAAGTGTCTTATATTGCAGGATTATTGAGGAGTAAATCAAGCTATATTTAAATGAGCAAAAGGTGAGTACTCTGTTTTTTTAATTTGAATGAAGAAAGACTTAAACGATTGGTTACATAGGTCGTTTAAGTCTTTTTAGCTTTTTTAAAAAAAATCTTTATTTATTTGAGGTGATGCTTATATTATAATAACCGTCTTTTTGTAGTTAATCTAAATTGTGACAAAATTGTTAGCAGAAAAGCGATTACTGTTAGGAAAACAAATGTTGTTTTTTAAAAAGAATGGGTAAAATTATTTTGAGATTCGATTAGGAGGGAAATATAAATTGAAAAATTGGTGGAATAATCCTCAATTTAGGTACTGGGGCACGTTTGTGGTACGAACATTATTGTATAGTGCAATTATTTTTATGTTGATTTATTTGTACCATTATAAAAATGTCCAAGGCGGATCTTTTATCTATAATGAATTTTAGGAGGAAGACGATGGATATTCAAACAATCGTTGAATCAATTGATTTTTTTGGTCAAACGGAACCAGATCGGGTCGTTTATCAGACAGAAATCACAGAGCATACCTATGGGGAGCTAAAAAGAAAGTCCGATGCTTTAGCAGCTTATTTAGACAGAAATTTACAGAAACAGGGACCAATCGTGGTTTTTGGAAATCTAGAGTTTGAAATGATCGTTTCTTTTCTTGGTGGCACCAAAGCTGGCCATGCCTATCTTCCGATTGAAGAACATACGCCGAATGAGCGAATTGAATCAATTCTTCGAGTAGCAAAACCAGCTTTGATCATTAGTGTCGGTGACTGGCAGATGGAAACAGATGGTATCCCAGTGATTTCTCGGGAAGAATTAGCAACGATCACGAAAAAAGAGAGTCAATACGAAGCAACACATCCAGTTAAAGGTGACGAAAATTATTACATCATTTTTACCTCTGGTACTACAGGTGAGCCCAAGGGTGTGCAAATCAGTCATGATAACTTATTGAGCTTTGTTCGTTGGACGATCCAGGAATTTCATCTTGAACAGGGTCTACGTTTCTTAGCACAAGCACCATTTTCGTTTGACTTATCTGTTTTTTCGATTTATCCAGCACTTGTGACAGGAGGAATGTTAAAACCCTTAGAAAAAGCGGTTATTCAAGACTTTAGACAATTATTTTCTACTTTAGCAAAGTTGAAATTAGATGTCTGGGTGTCAACTCCTTCATTTATCGATATCTGTTTGATGGAACCCACTTTTGATGCGGAACATGTACCAGATCTAGCCACTTTCTTGTTCTGTGGGGAAGAATTAACCAAAAAAACAGCGCAAGAATTATTGAAACGATTTCCTGAAGCCCGTATTTATAATACGTATGGACCAACGGAAGCCACGGTTGCTATTTCAAGTATCCAAATCACTCAAGGTATTTTAGATCGCTATGAACGTTTACCGATTGGTTATATCAAAGAAGATACCGAGGTTCAGATTGTGAATGATCAAAAAGTGCAACCGGTCAATCAAACAGGTGAAATTATTATCTTGGGTCCTAGTGTCTCCAAGGGGTATCTGAATAATCCAGAAAAAACCAAAGCTGCTTTTTTCAAGAAACAGGATCAACAAAGTTATCATACTGGCGATGCTGGGTTTCTTAATGAGGAAGGTCTTTTGTTCTATGAGGGACGAATGGATCAACAGATAAAACTTCATGGGTATCGTATCGAATTAGGAGATATCGAACACGGGCTTTTGTTAGATGAACGGATTAAACAAGCGATAGTTGTTCCAAAATACCAAGGAACTAAAGTTCAACAACTAGTTGCTTTTATTGTATTAGAAAAAAATTCGCCAGAACCAAGTTTTAAACTCTCTAAATCAATTAAGGAAAAATTGGCACATTCGGTCATGGATTACATGGTCCCTCAAAAAATCAATTACATTGATCTTTTACCACAAACGGTGAACGGGAAAATCGATCGGAAAAAATTAATAGCTGAGGTGAATCCTCAATGACCTTTCCACATATGATCCCGTACGCAGAACCTTATTATTTTCTGCTGTTAATCATCGGTTTAGTACCAATCGTGCTATCATTGTTGATTCGAGGGAAAAGATTGCCAATTTATCAAACACTCATCACCTTGCTTTTCTTATTCATCAGTTTTGGTGGTGTCTATTGGCAACAAGGTGTAGCCTTGATTGCATATGTTGTTTGGCAGACATTATTAGTTTGGGCTTACTTCGTTTACCGTCAAAAGAAAAATCAAGGTATTTGGTTTTACTTAGCGGTGATCCTAGCGATTTTCCCATTATTTTTAACAAAAGTCACACCGTTTTTTGCCCATGGGAAAGAATCTTTTCTAGCTTTTCTAGGGATCTCCTATCTAACCTTTAAATCTGTTCAGATGATCATGGAAATTAGGGATGGATTGATCAAGAACTATCAGCCTTTTCGTTATATTCAATTTTTACTCTTTTTTCCAACGATTTCATCTGGACCAATCGATCGCTATAGAAGATTTGAAAAGGATCAATGTCAGCCGCCTGCAACTGAGAAATATCTGACATTATTAGAAAAAGGTATCCAAAATATTTTTCTAGGTTTTTTATACAAATTTATTATTGGCTATTATTTGGGTCAAGTGTTGTTACCAATCGTTTCCAAAGCTGCCTTGCAACATGGTGGTTTTTCTTGGTCATTAGTAGGATATACCTATGTGTATAGTTTATATCTGTTTTTTGACTTTGCAGGCTATAGTTTGTTTGCGGTGGGAACGAGTTACTTGATGGGGTACCAAACACCAATCAACTTTAACAAACCATTCTTGTCTTGGAATATCAAAGAATTTTGGAATCGTTGGCACATGACGTTATCATTTTGGTTTCGAGATTATGTTTATATGCGCTTGATGTTTTTCTTGATGAAGAAAAAATGGTTCAAAAGTAAAATTGTAACCTCGAATATTGGTTATTATGCATTATTCCTATTGATGGGAATCTGGCATGGTCTAACTTGGTATTACATCGTGTATGGGTTGTATCATGCTACTTTGATTTGCTTAACCGACGTTTGGCTACGATTCAAGAAAAAACATAAAAAACAACTACCATCCAATTGGTTTACTCACGCTTTTGCTGTCTTTATGACTTTCCAAGCAGTTTGTTTTAGTTTATTGATATTTTCGGGCTTTTTAGACCAACTTTTGTTTAAGTAAAGCAGATGATTATCTAAGACTTAAAAATGATTTATTTTACATTATGATTATTTAAGGAGAGATTATATTATGGAAGAACAAATTTTAACTATTTTAGAAGACATTACAGGAACAGATGAAATAAGAGAAAATCGAGAGCTTGATTTGTTTGGTGAAGGATTGTTGGATTCACTTGCTTCTGTTCAATTATTAGTCGAATTAGATGGACAACTAGATGTTCAAGTCCCTGTTTCTGAATTTGATCGTGAACAGTGGGGCACACCGAATAAAATCATTGCACAAGTACAAGAATTGAAGGGATGAGAATGAAAAAGAAATTATTTGCTATTTTCGGTCCAATCCTTTTAGCTTTTGGATTGATAGCAGTTTTTTTCACTTCTTCGTATCGTGTGGATCTAACCGACCCAACAGTCATAAAAAAAGCTTCTACATCCATGTCCGAAAATGTGTTAAAAGGAGATACCATCAAAAACGAAGCCTTAGCTGAAAAAAAATATGTTCCTTTTTTTGGTTCAAGTGAACTCAGTCGGATCAGTCCGTTTCACCCATCCGTCTTGGCGGAGAAATACCATCGTGATTATCGTCCCTTCTTATTAGGGGCACCTGGGACACAATCATTAAGTCAGTATATGATGATGCGCTCTGCAGGAGATGATTTGAAAAATAAGAAAATCGTTTTTATCATTTCTCCACAATGGTTTGTCAAAGATGGCGTAAAAAAAGATTATTTTGATACGTATTATTCACAGTTACAAACCCTTGACTGGCTGTTCTCATTGAAAAAAATCACTCCTGCTGACCGTTATTTAGCTAGAAGACTTTTACATTTTTCTATCGTTAAAAAAGATGAAAAATTGACGGAAATGTTACAAATGATCAAAAAAGGTCAACTTCCTTCTGTTGAAAAACGAAATCAATTGCGCTTGAACTGGAATATTTTAAAAAGAGAAGATGAAATGTTCAGCAATATTGGTCTGAAAAGTAAACAAGACAAAATTGATCAGGCAATGAAGCCGTTGCCTGCTAATTATCAAGAAAAAGTTCTGGCAAACCTAGCGGAAAATATTGGGAGAAAAAGTACAAGCGACAATTCTTTTGAGTTAAAAAATGATTTTTATAAAGAGCGCATTCGTCATCACTTAAAAGAGCTGAAAAATTCTCAAAAAAATTGGGATTATCGTTTTTCACCTGAATTTTCAGATTTTCAATTAGTCCTACAGCAATTAGCCCAAGAACAGGCAGAAGCATTATTCATCATTCCACCTGTGAATCAAAAATGGAGTGATTATACTGGGTTATCTCAAGAAATGCTTCAAGGATTTGCAAAGAAAATCAAATTTCAATTGCAGAGTCAAGGCTTTGATCGGATCGCAGATTTTACAAAAATGGCTGATCAACCTTATTTCATGGAAGACACCATTCATTTAGGTTGGAAAGGGTGGCTAGCAGCAGATCAACGGATTAGACCGTTTTTAGAAAACCAACAACAACCAAGTCACTATCAATTGGATCCATCATTTTATAGTAAAGACTGGCAAAAACATTCACCAAATGATTTAAAAGAAAACCAACAGTAATGGAGTTTCGAACACGAAGTGCATAAAAGAAACGCTCGTTTACTGCTGTCAGTCCATTTAAGAGAAAATAGCGATTGCTATCGTATGCATTATGCAAAAAAGCCAGGATTATTGAAAGTTATTCGGTAAACTTTCGAGGAATCCTGGCTTTTTTCTAACTGAAAAAATCGTTCTGCTGAAAAGCACACCTAATAAATGGTATAATCTAGCTATCAATACGAGAAATGAGGGAGACGTTTTGGATAAAAAAGAAGAACAGTTATTGATTGATCTGACTTCAGCCAAAGGAGTACCAGGCAATGAAGAAGAAGTGAGACAAGTCTATAAAAAGTATGCAAAAGACTTTGCGGAAGATATTTTTTATGATGGTTTAGGTAGTATTATCGCCAAACATGGTTCTGGTGGTGGACCTAAGATTTTTATTTCTGGTCATATGGATGAAGTGGGATTTATGGTAACTAAGATCACTGATAAAGGTTTTTTGGAATTTCAAACATTAGGCGGTTGGTGGGGACAAGTGATGTTAGCCCAACAAGTGGAAATCAAAACACAAGCTGGGAAAGTGATCCATGGCGTGATTGGTTCGAAACCGCCACATGTTTTAACCCCACAAGTAAGAAATAAACCGTATGATATCAAGGATATGTTTATTGATATTGGAGCGACAAGCGATAAAGAAGCAAAAGAATGGGGTATTCGCCCTGGCGATATGGTAACCCCATATATTGAGTATAAACGGTTGAATGGCGGTAAATTTTTACTAGCTAAGGCTTGGGACAATCGCATCGGTACAGCTGTTTCATTACGAGTTCTTGAGAATTTAGCAAAAGAAGGACATCCCAATGTTTTATTCGCAGGGAGCGATGTGCAAGAAGAAGTTGGCCTTAGAGGGGCACGCACAAGTACACACTTAGTGAATCCAGATATCGCCTTTGCTTTAGATACAGGAACAGCTGGAGATACACCGGGGATGACGCCAAAAGAAGCGGATTCGATTTTGGGTAAAGGTCCACAAATCTTGATTTTTGATGCTTCAATGATTCCACATAAAAAACTGTTGAATTTTGTGATTGATGTGGCGGAAGAAATGGATATACCATTCCAATACACCGTCATTACTGGTGGTGGGACAGACGCAGGACAGATGCATTTGACAAGAGATGGGGTACCGTCTGTGGCGATTACTGTTCCGGTACGGTATTTGCATTCACATACTTCAGTGATCCATGAAGATGATTATTTGAATACTGTGAAATTAGTGACGGAATTAGTGAAGCGATTAGACCACAAAACAGTTGAAAAGATTAGGAGTTATGATTAATGGAAACAAAGTTATCACTTTCAGATTATCGCAAAAAAGCTCGAGCTAGCCTTGCGCAACAATGGGGAATCAATGCTTGGCTAGTCTTTCTTTCGATGTTTATTGCGGGTTTGATCCAAATGTTTTTTGAGGGATTTTTTTTCGTAGATAGCACGCAACAACAAATAGTTAGCTTTTTACTAGAGAATTTCCTTTTATTTGCTTTTTCATATGCCTTATATTACATTGCGCTGGTAGTCGTTCGTGGTGGCAGAGCAAAAAGTAATTTATTGTTTGCCGTCTTTCAAAAAAAATATTTTGGACCTATTTTAGTGATTAATTTGATCAATGTTGTGATCAATTGGATCATTAATGCCCTTGTTTTATTACCAGGTTTTTTGATTGGTGGTGTCAATACTTATACACAATTACTATTTAATTCAAACACAATTTCAACAGATGTGTTATCAGGGAATGCTTTGGACATTAGTTACGTTTTGACCACCCTGCTCATGACCTTTGTTTCTCTTTTGTTGATGAGTATTGTGGGCGGATTGTTTCAATTTGCGGCTTGGACTAAATTTGATTACCCAGAACTTTCAATCATCCAGTGTTTGCAATACGCGTGGTATTTATTAAAAGATCGTTTAGGTACTTATATCCTATTACAACTTTCATTTATCGGATGGTACCTTGTTGGAGCCCTAGCCTTGTTCTTTGGTTTATTGTGGGTTATCGCCTATGTCAATGTGACCATTGCAGGTTTTTACGAGCAAGCAAGACTTGAAAAAGAACCCCCAGCTACTTATTTTTCATAAAACATGAGAGAGGTTTCACAGAAAAAACAGGATTCTATTACATTGATTCTGAAAGGAGAATGATCATGAAATTAACTGTATTAGGTTGCTTAGGCGCCTATCCATATAAAAATCAAGGAACGACTAGCTATTTATTGCAGTCAGCTGGCTTTAACCTACTGATCGATGCTGGTAGCGCCACCTTGATAAAATTACAAGAGCATCTTGAACCGTTAGAACTTGATGCGGTTATCTTGAGCCATTACCATCATGATCACATCGCTGATCTAGGTGTATTGCAATATTATTGGCAACTACATCCTGAAAAAGAACCAGGAGCTATCTTGCCAATCTATGGTCATACTAAAGATACTTTTCATTTTGATGAGTTAACAATGCCGAACGTGTCAGAAGGACGTGGCTATTTTGAGGCAGAAGAATTGAAAGTAGGTCCTTTTTTAATCACGTTTATGGAAACCATCCATCCAGTGGTGTGCTATGCCATGCGGATCGTCGAAGAAGCGACTGGCAAAGTCTTTGTTTTTACAGGTGATTCCGGCTATTTGGAAAGTTTTGTAGAATTTGCTGAAAATGCAGACTTGTTTCTAGCAGATACTTATCTGTTTGCTGGTAATGAACGACACAAAGCGCACTTTACGTCAAAAGAAGCGGGGGAACTTGCGAAAGCAGCAAAAGTCAAAAAGCTAGTATTGACCCATTTACCTCAATTTGGGGATCTTACACAATTACAGAGCGAAGCGCAACAAGCTGCGGGTGATACAGTAGAAGTAGCACTAGCAAAAGTCGATAAAGTATTTGATATCTAGGAGGAAGACAATGATTTTTGTACCGAATGACAAGCATGATCCACGTATCAATCTAGCAATTGAACAATTTTTACTCCAAGAAATGCCTGTTGATGAACCGATTTTATTGTTTTATATCAATGAACCATCTATCATTATTGGGCGTAATCAAAACACGATCGAAGAAATCAATCGAGATTACGTTGAACAACAGGGCATCCATGTCGTTCGTCGTTTAAGTGGCGGTGGAGCCGTCTATCACGACTTTGGAAATTTAAACTTTAGTTTTATCATGCCTGATGATGGCGATTCTTTCCGTGATTTTGTTAAAGTTACTAAGCCAATTATTCAAGCTCTTCACGAATTAGGGGTATCTGGAGCGGAATTAAAAGGCCGAAATGATTTAGTGATTGATGGTATGAAATTCTCTGGTAATGCAATGTATGCAACGAATGGTCGAATGTTTGCCCATGGAACTATCATGTTTGATTCTGACATCAATGAAGTGGTCAATGCGTTAAAAGTAAAAAAAGATAAAATCGAGTCCAAAGGGATCAAATCGATTCGTTCTCGTGTGACCAATATCAAACCATTTTTACCTAAAGAAAAACAAGAGATGTTAACAGAAGAATTTCGTGATGAAATTCTATTAAAAATATTCGGAGTAGCAACGCTGGCAGAGGTTAATACGTATCAGCTAACAGACAAAGACTGGATCAAAATCAACGAAATCTCTGATCGCTATTATCGTAATTGGGATTGGAATTATGGGAAATCACCTGATTTTAACTTTTCGAGACAAAAGCGGTATCCGATTGGTTCGATCGAAGTCCATCTGAATGTGTCACATGGTTTGATTGATGATGTGAAAATATTTGGTGACTTCTTTGGGTTAGGAGAGATAAAGGACGTCGAAGAAAAACTGATTGGACAAAGATATGATAAATCAGTTTTAAGTGATGTAGTAAAAACGATTGATATCAAAAAGTATTTTGGTGCGATCGAAGCTGAAGATTTTCTTGCTCTTTTATATTGATCGAATGTTAGTCATTAGTCAAAAACAGGGAACACCAATGATTGGTGTTCCCTGTTTTTTATCTTTTTTTGAGAAAGAGAACGAATATTATTTTGTCCGTTCAAACCTTCATTCAATGAATCAATTTTCCAATCTGCCAAAGACATTATATGCTTTTCTTGGGATTTGTTTTAGTCAATTGGATGATTAAACGATCTACCTGACTATCTTTTTCCTGAGTCAACGTTCCCGCATAACGTTCCGCCACATCTTGGATTATTTTTAAATCAAACTGTTCTTGTTCAGCAAAGTTTTCGGTAATTCCTTGTGAAAAGAGATTTGTTTCATAGTTTGCGCTATGTTCACAACGAATCAATAGTTGATTTTCTTTTTCCTGCATCGATAAATAAATTTTTCGATGCATTGGATCTTCAATGGCATGTGTTTCTCTAAAAGAATGTTCTAAGACATGAATCAGTATTTGGGTCAAGTCATCATCATTGACGGTCAATACTTCTGGTAGTTCGGCTTGAAACTTCACCTTGATATTTCGCTTTGATGCAATTTCTTGATAACGAGCTAAAATAAGATTAGTGAGTTGGTGAGAGGAGTAAGAGAAAATAAATTCAAAATTTCGAGCATTAGTTAAGATAGTTTGCACATAATTTTGTACTTCATCGGTTTCTTCTTCCTTGACCAAGTGTTCTAAGTTTTCCATAGTTTGGATAAACTCAGTTCTTAATGTACTGATTTCTTGAATGTGATCACGTAGCTGATCATAATGCTGTTCAAGTAAATCCGATTTTGTTTTCAAGAAATTAACAGTTCGCTGATGCTTATCAAAGCTGATGATGTACTCGATAATATTATAACAAATGATAATAATCAGAATAATCATAAATAGAATAGTAGACCAATTAATATTTGCATTATAAATACCTAATGATGGTTGGATATAAAGCATACAATGGAAAATGGCAATCAGCACAATCCACGGTGTACAAGCAATGAAAAAACGATTATTCCGATAGGCTTCCCCAACACAGACAAGGGAAGTAACTAATGTACTGATTACACTAACCGCATTAACAATGGGCATTAGTTCAGTTAATTCTCCTACTGTCATCAATGAATAAATAAGGACACCTATTTGGATGGAGACTTGCAGAAAACAAAAGAGACCATATATTTTTTGATAATGTTTCATTCGGGATAAATAATACAATACCAGAAATACTGAAGTTAAAATAGTAAATGTATCAGATAAAATCGAATGGACGATTGGTTCAAAAAGGATGCCGCTTAATATATCTTCAGAGATTGATTCAAACCCTAAGACTAACGCAAAACAACTGAGAATGATCAGTGAAATATCTAGTGTCTTTTTTTTGTAAAGCTTAAAAATGGCGTACACCAATATCCCAATTCCTAAAAAGATGGCAATGATCATGGTAACTACTTGAGGAACAGATTGGGAAAAAATAAAGCTGATGATTGGTCCCGTATTTCCAACATAAACTTTTGGTGGAATACCCGAATAGTTTTCATATGGTGAAGTAACCTCGATTTTTAAGTGTTCACCAGCATAGTGTGTAGGCAGATCAATAACTGCCAAAGATAAACCAGGATGAAGTTGGTCTTGTTCATTTGTTCGATCATATAAAAGTTGATCATTTAAATAAACTTTTATCCATTGGTTGTTTCCCCGAATCACTAAGTTCGAATCATCCATCTCTTCTTTTAATATAGTTTCCATCACAAAAGTTTCATTTCTTTCAACTGTTGGAAGGTAACTAATATAATGACTATCAAAACGAAAATCAGGTTCATTTTTTAAGTAAAATTCCCATGAATTTTTTATTTCTTTGACCTTTCCACTATCAGAAGGAGTAAAAATATAATAAAAGAAATATACTGTTATCATTAAAAATAACGTTGATAATAGAATAGTGAAAAACCATTTTATCTTTAATGAGTTCGCTTTTTTAAAATATTCAATGTTATTAAAAAAGTTCATAATGTGTCCTTTCTAAAAGTAACATTTTTTTTAGGGTAAACGTTTTTTGTTTTCTAGTCAATCATAAACCTGCATAAAGTTAGATAACCAGAGTTATTTTTTAGATTTTTTTTAAAATTCTTTCAATTCATTGTAGAAGAAATAGAGTTAAAATTGATAAAATTAAATCGTTATTATATGATGGGAAATAAGAAATGAGTAAAGGGAGTGGAAACTAGTGCCATTTTATAAAAAAATAACCTATATTAGTTCAATTACACTGATTGTTATTTTAGCGATCATTTTGAGCATTATTTTACTTCCTAAAATAGCTGGTCTATCAACCCATATTATTGAAGATCGTGGTATGAGTCCTTACTATAGCCAAGGAAGTTTGATCTATGTACGTCCGAAGAAACCAGAAGAATTGTTGGTTGGTGACGTGATTACGTACTATGAAAACTCAGGAGAGCAAATAACCACCCGACGAGTGATCGCAGTGGAAAAAGACCATCAAGACTTTTATACTAAAGCAGATAGTTCTACGCAGACCGAATCCGGTGTAGTGGGGAGAAGATACATCATTGGAACGCCCATTTTTCAGATTCCCTATATTGGCATTCTTTTATCAAAGTCAGCATTTACTTGGATGCGCTGGCTATTTTTTACCATCGCCTTTTGTTTGACCGGTATTACAGCTTGGAATATGCTAGATGAATTTGAAAAAAAGAAAAGTTTCAATCGGTTTTTTACTCATAGCCAACGAAAAGGAAAGTGAGTGTAAATTTGTTTGCAACTTGTGGATTTGTCAGGTTCTTCGTATAATAATTTGGAAGAGGAGGCAGATTATGCGTAATGAAATGATGCATCGTCCGGTAGTAAAAGAAGAGTTAGTTGATTTTATGCGGACAAAACAGAAAAAACTGTCTGGAGAACTTGGTTTGATTGAAGAAGAAGCCCATTTAGCGGAAGTACCGATCATTCCCCATGAAACAGTCGTATTCATGCAGTTTTTATTAGGGCAATTAAAACCAAAGAATGTTTTAGAAATTGGTGCAGCTATTGGTTTTTCTTCTAGTTTGATGGCTCAATTAATCAGTGAAAAAGGTCACGTCACGACGATCGATCGTTTTGATGTTATGATCAAAAAGGCCAAGGCAACTTATGAAAGACTTGGCTTAACCGAAAAAGTTACTTTACTAGAAGGACAAGCGGCTGATATTTTACCAGAACTAACTGGGCCTTATGATTTTATTTTTATGGACAGTGCCAAATCGAAATATATTGAGTTTTTACCAGAATGTTTACGTCTGCTAAAAAAAGGTGGCGTATTGATGGTTGATGATATTTTTCAAGGCGGAACGATTTTATTGCCTGATGAAGAGATTCCTAGAGGCAAACGTGCCATTCATCGTAAATTAAATGAATTTTTACAGGTCGTCATGACCCATCCAGACTTGACTTCCACATTAGTGCCGCTAGGTGATGGTGTGATCTTGATAACTAAAGAAAAAGAGCAAATTCATCTACCTTAAGAGTATTTACCTTGTTACGACAAAAAGCTTGCTTTTTGTCGGACACTAGGTAAAAGAGGAACGCTTTCTATTGAGCAATCTTTTTTATTGATAAAATAACTATTTCATATTGACAGAACCAAAATGATTCTATATAATTATTTTTGTTCCGAAAAAGCTGTCATAGTAGCTCAGCTGGATAGAGCATCCGCCTTCTAAGCGGACGGTCGGGGGTTCGAATCCCTCCTGTGACGTAAATAAACCTCTAGAAATGTTGATTTCTAGAGGTTTTTATTTGTTCTTGTGCCAAATTTGTGCCAAATGACTATTATTTAGTTGTAAATAGAAGAAAGTACAGCAGAAACTTTAGGTTTGTTCTTTTGCTTCAACTCATCGAGTACATGAGAATAAACTTCTTGTGTAATCGAAATATCTTTATGCCCTAAATGTTCCGATACATATAATAAATCTATTCCTTCGTAGAGCAGCACAGAAGCATTTGTATGGCGAAGCCCATGGAAGGTGATAGCGGGATCTATAGATAACTGCTTTTGAATCTTTTTTAGTGTCTTATTTACAGCATTTGAAGTAATCATTCCATTTAAAGGATTATAAAAGACGAGATTATGCTGATTTTTTATATTCATTTGTTTCAATAATTCTAATTGTTGTTGTTTGTACTTTTTCAGAATTTTAACAGTATGCTCATCAATATCAATTCTTCTAACAGAAGATTCATTTTTCGTTGGTCCAAATCCTTTATGAAGTAGCCAAGTTTTATTAATATCAATTGTTTGTTCTTCAAAATTTATGTTATTCCACGTCAATCCTAATAGTTCGGCGAATCTAGCACCTGTAGCTCCTCCTATGATAATTAAGTAAGGTGAAGTATATCTCACGTCTAAACGGCTCTCAGTGGCTCTCATGAGACGTTTGAAATCTTCATAGTTTAAATACTTTTCTTCTTTTTTCTTTCCTTCTTTTTCTCCTTTAATTACTGGATTACGCGTAAAATCAGTGAAAATAATTTTTTCATCTAAAGCATCAAGTATTGCAGATCTCACGTGAGTGTGGAATCTTTTTGTAGTTGCTTTAGCATGTGTTTTAGCAAATTCATTTAATACTTCTTGATATTTTTGCTTAGTCATATCTGCTAATGTATCAAAAGGCATATATTTTCTTATGTTAGATAGATTATCTAAATATCTTCTGTATGTAACATCTGATACAGAACCTTTTTTATAAAGATTGATCCAATTTTTGTAATACTCATAAATAGTTATATTCTTTTTATCTGGATCGTATCCTTTATTTAGCTGGCTTTCCATTTCTGTAGCTTCTGCTTTAGCATCGTTTTTAGTTCGAAAACCAGATTTTCTCATTTTTTTGTATTTTCCATCTTTGCTTTTATATGAAATTTCATATTGCCAGCTATTCCCACGTTTTACAAATCTTGCCATAATTGAATCAGCTCTCTTTCTCTGATACAATAGACACGTGAATAAGCCTATTGTGTAGGTTTGTTTTTTCTTAGAACACGCTCGCTTTGGTCGGTGGGGCGTGTTTAAAAATATACTTAGTTTAAGGAAGTGTTAGTATGCTAAAACGTTCTGATTTAAATCTGACTAAAAAATATTTGAAATGTGTAGATATTGAAACTTCTTTGAGAATCGCAAAAGCTATGGCTGTTTATTCTATACTAGAATCTAAAAATAAAACACAACTTGAAAAATTGGAAAGAGAAGCTAGTTTAGAAAAAAAGTTTTCTTTTGCTGATGTTTCTGGAACTATAATAAATAACTTATGAATTAAAATCTTTTTCTAGCATAATCTCCAATTACTATACGTTCTTCATCTAATTTAGGATATCCATTTGTTATTTCTGATTCTATGATATCCAAAGGAACTTCTTCTTCAATAACTTTGTCGGCTAGTGAAGAGAAGCTAGATGCCGCAACAGAAGCGATGCTTTGGGTAAAAAATCCTTCTTTAACAACTCTTTTCTTTACTTTGTGACAAACAGAATAGTATGGGGTAATAGTTTTAATTTTAAGAATATCTTTTATGAGGTCTAGACTGCCAAGTTTTTTATCGTAGTCGTAAGGATCAGTTATGATATCTCCTGGAACAATAATATTTATATCATCCTCTTCATTCAAGCCATCCATGGTTCCACCATTAATAACTATTTCTGAATTTGAAATTATTTTTATAATACGAAAATAACCATCTTTTTTTAAATATTTTTCACTCATCTAAATTTCCCTCCAGATTATCAATTTCAACTTTAATGTTCTCATATCGAACGATAATATTTTTTATATCTTCTTCATTTTGTTTGTTTTTGTAGGTATTAAGTCTACCAATTGACAAATTCATCATGTCACAAGATGTTCTGACGCTACGGATAGACTCTTTACTAAATTTAAGTAACTTTTTTAGTTTATCATCACTATCATTTTTTAATCCGTTCACCTTTTCAAGTAGTTTCTTGCTGTCGTCCAATTCTTTTTCTAACTCTTTGATTCTTTTGGCTTTTTTCAAATTAAAAATGACATAATAAATCAATATTATAATTAATACAGCTATAGATACATAAATATATATCAAGTATTCATCTTTCTTTGATACCAATTTTAAACTAATAAAATAGGTGGCAATTGGAATTATTAACCCTGGTAAAGCAAAGACAGGACTAGTTCGTATTTTTTTAAAATCATCCATTCATCAAGATCCAGTTCCTTTCTGCCATTAATTATGGCTTTTTTATCGTACTATTTGTCCGTGTGCCAGCACGGGCTTTTTTACTGTGCATAAGAGTATTTTTTCTTGAAATATGACTGGCAAACATTAAAACATTCTGTTCTTAACTTATTATTGATAGCATAGAATTCCATAAAATTTTCCAATTTGAACTGAGATTCATCTGTTAATTCATTCTCAATAAAGATATTAAGTAGAATCATAATAGCTATTCTATCAGCTTCAGCTTCGAACTTTGAATGAAAAGTTGTAGAGTTATCGTACAGTGCTGAATATTCAAAATGTGAAGCAATGAAATGACCGAGCTCATGGGCTAAATGAAAAGCTTCAGAACTATCTTCGTGTAGTTTTTCGTTTAAAAATACTATTCTTGGTTTTGGATAATAAAAACCTGGTTCTTCCATTTCCATATAGATTAATTTTAAATTATACTCACTCAGCATTTCTTTCAACTTTAAATACATGCAACCCATCACTCCAACTATTCATTTTCTTCTAAAGCTTTAGCAATTGCAATCGCTTTACGCATTGTCTCTTTAGATATTTCTTTTCCGTCAAAAGAAAATACAGTATCGTTTTCTGATAAATCCACATGTTTAGGGGTCTCTTTTTTCTCTCTTCCTAGTAGATAGTCTATAGAAACACCAAAATAATCTGATACTTTTGCCAAACCTTCGGAGTTAGGTGATACTGATTTCCATTTACTGAAATATCCATTTGAATATCCCAATCTTTTTTCTAATTCTCTTACAGATATTCCGTTTTGCTTTGTTAATTCTTTTATTTTTTCGTATGGATTCATTGATATGTCAACCTTTCTAGACTGACAAGAAAAATATAGAATTAAACTCTATTTATACGTTGACAAATTAGAGTAAAAACTCTATACTTATTCTTGTAAACAAGTTTAACAACTAAAAAGACAACAAAAAACACTTTTGATTATTAAACGCCAACCGTCAAGAAAGCTTTTAAAATCAATGTTTATATGTCTTATTTAACTATGTACAAAGTATAGAATAAAACTCTATGCTTTGTCAATTGAATTTAGAAAATAGTTGTTAAATTTGTTTACTAATATAAAAGAGAGAAGGGAAGTGAATGAGAATGGATGAAATCAAAAACAAGCCCCAAGTTACTGTGAATAACAAGGGGCAATCGCAAGTTCAAAAAATCGATGAATTAATCGATAATCACCTATCTTATTTTAGCGATAGAGTACCTGCTGATTTAGAAAAGACTCAAGCATTGGTCCAATTATTACTAGCACGAATGCTTGCCAAATTTTAATCAGCTAAAAATTGAAAGGACAAAATATCTTCTGTTTGAATTGCAACATTTTGGCCATCACCTTTTAGGTTTAATGATTTTGCATTTTTTATATCAGAGGCAGTAATAGTTTTAGGATCAAACGTTTTACCATCTAAAATAATTTGATCAATTTCATAAAATACTTGTTCTTTTTTTACCTTGAAATTAATTATAACGCTATTCATATCATTCACCACCTTATCAGCTATTTCAGTAGACCACTTACCGATAAGAAAATTATACCAAAGAAAGGAATGAAAATATGAACACACCACAAATTTTCAATTTCGAACAAAACGAGGTTCGGACAATTTTAGTAAATGATGAACCATATTTTGTGGGTAAAGACGTGGCGAGTGTTTTGGGTTATTCGAACACTAAAGATGCTTTGTCACGGCATGTAGATTTAGAAGATAAGACGGGGTCGCGAATCACGACCTCAGGTCAATCAAGAGAGATGATAATCATCAACGAATCTGGTTTGTACAGTTTGATACTCAAATCCAAGCTCCCAAAAGCCAAAAAGTTCAAACGTTGGGTAACGAGTGAAGTTCTTCCAACAATCAGAAAAACTGGGAGCTTTACAAATGTACCACAAAACTTCGCACAAGCTTTGCGTTTAGCAGCTGATTTAGAAGAAAAGAACCAATTACTCGAACAACAAATTGCCGAGTACGAACCAAAGATTAGCTACTTAGATACGATTCTTTCATCGACAGATACGGTAGCGACTTCTCAAATTGCAGCTGATTACGGAATGTCGGCAATTGCTCTAAACAAATTGCTTAACGAGTTAGGTGTTCAACATAAAGTTAGCGGACAATGGATACTTTACCGAAAACATATGAACCAAGGATACACAAAATCGCACACAAGTGAGATTCCGAAAGCCGATGGCGGCACTAAAGTTGTAATGAATACCAAATGGACACAGAAAGGGCGAGTGTTTATTTACAACTTATTAATCGCAGAGGGCTATTACCCTCAAATGGATTTAGAGGAAATTGGTTAGAAAGGAGTTTTAGTATGACAGACATTGCAGAAATCACTCAACGAGATAGAGAAAAAATCAAAGAATATGTCGAAAGTTCGAAGTTCTTAACTTACACCATGCTTGCTGAAAGATTCGGCATTAGTAAAAGTTACTTATCTTTAATCTTAAGCGGTAAAAAGACTTCTGCAGAAGCTAATAGAATTATCGATTCGATCATTACTATGTATGAACTGTAAAGAGAGGAGTTAAAAAAATATGAGTATTATCGACCAAGTTTCAAAGATAAACGAATTATCTGACGAAGTAGCTAAACAGATTTATTCAGAATGCATTGAAGAGAACATTTCTGTCAACAATTTAAGGGAAAGAGTCAAAGAGAAGTTAACTAAGTATGTTGGAGAACCGGCATTCAACGAAACCTACAGATATATTTTCAGCAAAGTTAAGTTTTTGATCGAACATAGTGAAGTAAAAATAGTGAAGCCCAACATTGGATTTGAAGCTTCACATAAAACATCAATTTTTTAATTGTTCTTAAAGCTCTTGGAATAAATCAGCTAATGCAAGCACTAATTTTTCCATATCTTGGTTAGTAGTATCTATTCCATAATGCTCAAAAACTTTAGAAATTTTTTCTTCGCTAAACATCAAAACACCTCGCTTTCTAATGAGAATTATAGCAAATAAAAATCAGATAGGAGAAAAACGAATGAAAGAACTAATCAAAGTAATAACAAACGAGGAGAATGAGCAGTTAGTAAGTGGTAGAGAGTTACATGAATTTTTGGAAGTAAAAGAGCGGTATAATGATTGGTTTCCGAGAATGAGAGAGTATGGATTCTCTGAAAACGTTGATTTTATAAGTTTTACTGAAAAATCAGTAAAAGGTGGAAGACCTCAGAAAAACCATTTTTTAAAGTTAGATATGGCAAAAAAAATCTCAATGCTCCAACGAACAGAAAAAGGGAAACAAGCTCGTCAATATTTTATTCAGGTAGAAAAAGAATATAAGCAACAATTACTTGATACTTCAAAGCTAAGTCCAGAACTTCAAATGTTCCAAGGAATATTTAATGCAGTAGCTAAACAATAATTAGAGACAAAACGTTTAGCAACACAAATGGACAATATTACTGAAATTGTGGCGTTGAATACAACTGACTGGCGTAGAGAATGTCGAAAACTCGTAAATAAAATGGCGGAAACTCAAGGCGGATACGGTGCTTATCAAGAAATTCAAACAGCGATATATGAAGAAGTTGATCGTAGAGCAGGTTCTTCTCTCAAAACTAGATTAACCAATTTACGTAACCGTATGGCTGGCGAAGGTGTTTCAAAATCCAAGCGAGATAAGACAAATAAGTTAGATGTAATCGAAAGTGATAAAAGGTTAAAAGAAATTTATTTATCTGTAGTCAAGGATTTCGCTATTAAGTATGGAGTTTGGAAAGAAAAATAAAGGAAGTGAGATCATGCAATATTTGAACGCAAAAATTCCAATTCCTGAAGATTATGTTGTTATCTCAAAAATCAATTATGAAGAACTGCTTGATCAAGCAGAGATTGGCGTTTGGTGGTCATTGAAAGATGTTCTAAAAAAAATCAATCGAAGTTCCGAATGGTTTAAACAAAATGTTTTATATGTTCCAAAATTTCGCAAAATTTTAGATGTGAATTATGGAGGATTTGTTCAATATCCAAAAGGAGTTGGTGGTAACTATTTATTTTTAGCAAGCAAAACCAGAGAATTTCTAGAAACAAATTTCTCGGAGATTTTAAAAGATTAGGAGGAAAAACATGGGTAAATTCAATAGAGCATTAGTATTCAGCGCACCACTAATGATCTACGCTTTAGGTCTTTGGGGAAGCAGACAAGCATTAATCGGCACGATTGTTTACATGGTTTGGATCTTCATAGGTCTTGATGAAGCTGAGTATAAAACCAAAAAAAGACACGACCGCCGGCAAGCATAATCGTGTCCAAAAGAAAAATCTTTTAAACCATTATACCACAGGAGGAAATAAATGATTTCAGTAAAAGGATTAGGCGATGAAATATTCGAAGTAATGATGAACAAAGCGCAACAAGACATCCAAGAAAAAATTCTAACCGCAGCAAGTTATGGACAAACGAGTTGCACTGTTCATTCAAAAGGTCTGACACCATCATTTCTCGTATCACTGGAAAGCGAAGGCATTTCAAACATCAAGCAAGATGATGGCACCATCAAATTATTTTGGGAATTTTAGGAGGTAAATGATGAGTGTGAAGGATGTAGCTAAAAAGCAAATTTTAAAAATGGAGCATGTCATTGATCAAATCAACGAGGCGGAAGATTTACTTATCAGCTTGAAATCACCAGCACTGAATAATCTTAATGAGCTTATGACTGATATTTCCATCGGTGTGCCTACTCAATTTTTAGGAAGAGGTTTTTTCCAAGAAGAGAAAAGTAGGTGGCATAAGGTCAAACTTGAAGGTGATCTTGGTATCACAGACATTCAAGAAGAAATTCGTAAGCTTGTTTCCAAGTCAGTTCAGAAAAGGATTGAAGTACTTGAAAGCGAGTTGAGAGCAATGATTTATTATCGTGGTGATTACGATGAATGATTTTGATTCTTTAGGTGCTAGACAGCAACCGCCAAATGAAGCTAGTCCTGTCGGAGTTGATTGGCAAGGAAATCCGTTATATCCAGGTGACTCTTGCTACTTAACCGAAGATGGATATGTACAAGAAGAGGATATTTTGGAATATGTACAACAATATTTTCCAAAGATTGAACTAGGAGGAATTTAGAGATGGTTAAAAGTATACGTATTGATTCAGATATTGTGAATCATATTAAACGGTTAAACTTGGATGGTTTTAGCGCTGGACGTTCTCTTGTTGGGAATACAGCTACTGTTGCTGGTGAAAAAACAATAGGTCTATTTAAGGAAATAAAAAAGGTTGTAAAAGAAAATGGGGCAAGTTATGACCAAACGAGAAAGGCCCTCATTATGGTAGATGAGAGTTTTTATCAAAATTTATTGAAAAAAGAGAATCCATTTAAAGAAAAGCAAGCTGAACCAATTAATGAACCTAAAAAGGAAGATATCAACGTAACGAGGGAAGATTTAAAAAGTGCCGAGTTAACAATCGATCCCGAGTTGCCAAAAAAATTAGAAAAAGAATTATGCGAATTAAGCAAAGAGTTTTTCAATAAAGTTTTAGCAGTAAAAAAAGAACTTCTTCCCTCAATGAAAGAAGAAGAACTGGCTTTTTTATGCAAAAAGTTAAGTGAATTCAGAAGAGAACTTCCATCCGATGGATTCGATGCAAATTTTCATATCGGACAAATTCTGACAGATGCGATCCTGATTGCTTTTGCAGATGATGATCTTAAATACGCTGATTAAGCTTATCGAGACTGTCGTAAATAGACGTTAATCTCAACTGATTTTCTATAGTTGGTTCTTTGATGAACAAATCTAAGTATTTAATATACGTACTCAGTTTAGTGAAAAAAGCGTCTATATCGTCAAACTTTAAAGTTTCCCAATTATTGAGCAACTGATTTCCTAAAGAATTATAGTTTTTAAGAACAGATGAGTATAAATAATATTCTTCATTACTAATACGAGGATCGAATAAGTCCATTTTACTACCTTCCTCTAGATCTCTAATGTTCTGCATAACTAATCGACAGATTCCAGAAAGCTCATTATAGGTATCTTTTTTTAACTTATACATTTTTATCGCCTCACTTTCAAAATAAGTATAGCAAAACAAAGGAGAATAAAATATGGCAAACGATTTAACACAAACAACACAACGTTCATTAGACGAGCAGGTGATTAGTAATCTTGGACGATTACAAGAACAGGGCTTAGAAATGCCACCAGGTTACAGTCCACAAAATGCGTTAAAGAGTGCTTTTTTCGAACTTACTAACAATACAGGTGGAAATTTGCTACAGATGGCTACAAACAATCAAGAAATGAAAACTTCCATTTCTAATGCACTTTTAGACATGGCTATTCAAGGGTTATCTCCAGCAAAAAAACAATGCTATTTCATTAAATACGGAAACAAGGTTCAGCTAATGCGTTCGTATTTTGGAACAATGGCGGTTCTTGATCGTGTAACTGGAGGGGCAGATATTACGCCTGTAGTCGTTCGACAAGGTGATGAGTTTGAAGTTGCAATGGATGGACCAAACATGGTTATCAAAAAGCATGAAACAAAATTCGAGAATTTAGACAATGAAATCATTGCTGCTTATGTAGTTATCAAGTTAGCAAATGGTAAAGAGACCACAACAGTCATGACGAAAAAGCAAATTGACCAAAGCTGGGCAAAGTCAAAAATGAAAGGTTCTGGACCGCAAAAGGAATTTCCAGAGGAAATGGCTAAACGAACAGTGATTAATCGTGCAGCTAAAGCATTAATCAACACAAGCAACGATAATGATTTGTTGGTTCAAGCCGCAAAAGATACGTTAGAAAATGAATTTGACAATGATCGGAAAGATGTAACGCCACAAGCAGAAAAAGTGGCCACACTTGAAGAAAAACTGTTTTCAAATAAAACTGTCGAACCAATTCAAAAAGAAGCAGAAGAGATTGTGATTCCTAACGATATTCAAGAAGAAAATACTCGTATTGCAGATATGCCAGGACATCCAGAAGTTGAACAAGCTCATCCGATTGAAAAAGAAACATTGAACGAACCGATTCAAGAAGAATTATTAGATATTCCAGATTTCGGACGTGAGGAAGGTGCAGATGATGTCTCAGAATTTGAAGACGATGAGTACCCTTTCTGATGAGAATTATTACTCAAATGAAACTGACTGGCAGTACATGTCAACGTCACAATATAAGTCCTTTTTAAAATGTGAAGCGGCCGCCTTGGCCAAACTCAAAGGGGATTGGCAACCGATATCTAATCCTAAAGCTCTTTTAGTCGGGAATTATGTACATTCGTATTTTGAATCGAAAGAGATACACGAAGCGTTCAAAGAAGAAAATAAATCCAAAATGTTTTCTAGTCGCAAGCCGTATGGATTATTGAAAGATTTCCAGATTGCTGAACAGATGATTGATCGATTAAAACAAGAAGAAGCTTTCATGAACATTTATCAAGGTGAGAAAGAAACGATTGTGATAGGTGAATTATTTGAAACTCAGTGGAAAGGTAAAATTGACTGCTTGAATTTAGAAGAAGAATACTTTGTCGATATCAAAACAACGAAAGACATGCACGAACGTAAATGGAATGACAATTATGGATCAAGAGAAACATTCCTAGTCAATTTTGGATATGTACTTCAAATGGCTGTATATCAGGAGTTACTTTTACAGCAATACGGAAAGACGTTCACACCGATTATTGCAGCAGTTTCTAAACAAACACCAAGTGAAGCAAGACTTATAACAATTGAACAAGACAAAATGAATTACGAACTTGTCTTATTAAAAGAAAAAATTGAGCGAATTGTCAGAGTGAAGAACGGAGAAGAGAAGCCGAAACATTGCGGTTTGTGCGAGTACTGTAGAGGTAATCTTCCAATTACTGGATTCACTAGCATGGACGATTTGTAGAGTGGTGGTGATGAAATGACCGGAGGATGGATAAAGCTTTATCGCCAATTACTCGAGAAACCTATTTGGCAAGAATCTACACCAGAGCAAAAAGTTATCTTAATTACCCTTCTTTCAATGGCGAATCATGAAGAAAGAGAGTGGGAATGGCAAGGCGAACCGTACAAAGCAAGTCCAGGTCAATTCGTTACTTCTCTCGATAGTATTAGAAAAAAATGTGGTAAAGGTATCTCATTGCAAAATGTTAGAACTGCTCTAAAGAGGTTTGAAAAATATGAATTTTTAACAAACCAACCAACAAACAAAAATAGGCTTATAACCATTGTCAACTGGGAGGTTTACCAATCAAAAGACAATGATCTAACAAAGGAACTCACAAGCAACCAACAAGCAACTCACAAGCAACTAACAACTAACAAGAATGAAAAGAATGATAAGAATGAAAAGAATAATAATAATCCTCGCAACTCTCGAAAAACGCGAGAGTATGCAGATGATGATCCAAATAAAAAATTGGCCATTCTTTTATTAAAACTCATTCGAAAAAATCAAAACATCAAGGAACCTGATTTGGATAAATGGGCGAATACGATTCGTTTAACAATCGAGTCTGACAAACGAACTGGAAAAGAAGTACAAGACATGATCGTTTGGGCTACTAGTAATGACTTCTGGTCAGGTGTGATCTTATCTCCAACGAGTTTGAGAAAACATTTTGATAAGATGGCTGTCCAAAAAAACAAAAGAAAACAACAAAATATTTCTAATGATGAGTTACCAGAAACAGGTGAGGATTGGTAATGAATAAAAAACTAAGTGCAATGGCTGCACCTTACGGCGGATTAAAAACAGCAGATCATAATTGCCCGAAATGTGGTGATCCATTGTATATCTGGAAAACAAAAAATAAAGATGGTACTGATCGATGCGGTCCTACATGTATCAATAAGATTTGTGGTTACCGAGAAATGGTAACTAAAAATCAAAAAGAAGCTATCCAAAAAGCAAATGAAGCAATGAAAAAGGATGCCATCAATCGAATGATTAACAGTTCAATGATTACGGACGATGCCATATGGACCTTCGATTTTGATGGATACAAAGTAGTTGATCAGGAAACAGCACAAATAAAAAGAATGGCTCAAGAATGGGCTAAAAAAATCGTAGATGGTAGCACGATTCACGCGGTTATTACTGGTAGAACAGGAGCCGGAAAAACTCATCTAGGTGCTGCAGTGATTAAAGAAGTGATGAGAGCATCTAATTATAAAATTGCCTGTTCATTTATAAGCTATCGAGAATTATTAGAGCAATTGAAGTTCGCAATGAATGATCCAGAAGCAAGAAAAGCTGTAACAGGATCATTGATGGCTGAAATAAAAAAGACAGATTTTGTGGTGATTGATGATTTAGGTGCGGAGCTAGGTCGAATGGAAGAAAACAATCAAGCAACACCATACGATGTTGATGTTCTCACATCGCTCACAGAAGCCCGTTTAAACAAAGCTACGATATTCACGACTAATTTATCATCAAAGCAATTAAAACATGCGTACGGCGAGCGAGTGTTCTCTCGTGTCATGAATGGAACAAAAGGGAACATTGCCGTATTCAAAACAACGACAGACAAAAGGAGGAATCCAGTTTGACCTTTGTAATTAAGAAAATGTGTTATTTAGACAAAAACGGAAAAGGCGTTATTTCATCTGAACAAGCACATCATTATGAGAGCTATGAAGCAGCTGAATTAGTTGCAAATACATGCGGTGGTGAAATATTCAAAACGTTTAAGCCTGACCGACGATTTGCAAAAATTAAAACTAAGCCAGCAAAGGAAGAGGAATGCACTCCAAAGGGTAATCAGGCATGGATGAGAGGTGCAAAATGACTTGTTTAAGGTGTAATGATGAAACTGTCATTTGGTATAAGACGTCGCTTGGCTGGTCAACTTGCGAACCTTGCCCAGTATGCAATAGAAATGGGCGAAAGCATGATGAGCGATTAAAAGAATTAAAAAGGAAGTATGCAGATGGTGACAAAAAGCAAATACGGAAATAAAAAACATGAAGTAGACGGCATTGTGTTTGATTCAAAGGCAGAGGCTAGATACTACATGAAGCTAAAACGAAATGGCATGAGCTTTATACCTTTATCTGAAACCTATTGCGCAATGCAAGAGAATGTTTTATTGCAAGAAGGATATTTATGTAACGATCGTAAGATTGCGCCGATTTATTACCGAGCTGATTTTGTAATCTATGAGAATGGCCAAGTGAAAAAAGTGATTGATGTCAAAGGTTATCAAGATGCAATATCTATGCTGAAAATGAAGATGTTTGCTCATCGATACGGCTTTCCAATTACATTTGCTAAGTTCGATTCAAAAATCAATAAATTTATTGAAATGGACTGCTTTGAATCAGCAAGACAGCAACGGAAAAGACAAACGGAACGAAGAAAAAAAAAGCTCCAACAAGAAGCTTCTTTATAAAATTAATTACTTGAAAAAATCGCTTATGAGTAGAGTGAAGATCGACGAAATAATGGCTATTAAAATTGATGACCAAATAGGATGTTTATTGTAAAAAGACTGATTACGCAAAAAATTTTCTCCTAAAACAGTAACAGATGGATAACTCACGTTTAGTATTGGAATGATATCTTCTTCATATACTAATTCGATGCCACGTACGTATTCATTTTCAATTGCTATTTTTACGACAAATAAATCTTCGTAAAGTTTAGGATGAGTTTTTCCTACATTGTCTTTTACAGTGTATTTACCATTAGCAACTCTTTTTAGGAATTTTTTCATTTTTTGAGAGTCTGTTTGTTTATTGAAAAATTTTTTATAGAGTTTTGATTCCGCTGTTTTATAACGAATCTTTCTAAAATATTTTTTCAGTGATTCTTTAATTTTATTAAACACAATTATTCAACTCCTTAATAAAAAGCATATCAAAGAAAGTAGGAAAATAAAATGACAAAACAAGTGGATTTCAGACCAGAATTGAAGAAAGTAACATCAAAATCAAATGGGAACACAGAAGTATTACTAGTTGTTAGCAACGGATCATTGAGAGGTAGTACTGAAAATTTAACTGAATTTCTTGGCTCAACAGTAACTGTAGTAATTCAACCAGAAACAATCGAATACACAGTGCCAGTAAACAAGCAAACGAAGAAACCAAATATTGAATATGTTGTGAATTCAGATGGCACAATTGAAATGTTAAAAGAAGAGCAAACTTCTTTGGATATTGGCGATGGAGTGGAAGAAGTTGAGAATATTGAATTCCTTGTATCAAAAGAAACCGTTGATGATTTTATTAAAACAGCAACAACATTGCAACTGCCAGAAAACGTAACTGTAAATGTTCGAGACGTTCTTATCCGTTTAGATGAAGGCGACAGCATGAATGAAATTGCCGCAGATCATGAATTATCAGAAACAGCTTTAATTGATCAAATCGAATTAGCTAGACAATACTTTGCTCCATATGCAGATACCTGGTCTAAACATAAGGAAGACATCATTTTTCCAGAGGAACAATGAGAGCAACTGATCCAGTAATTATCCTTGAGGAAGCCAAATTTATTTGGACTCATGAAGAGATAGAGCAAGCACGCTTGCTCTTTTCTCAAGGAGTTAAGCCGAGCAAAGTAGCTGAAATAATGGATCAAAAGATTCTTGATGTCGGATTACTTTTGCTCCATTTAGCAGAAAAAAATCTAATTTGAGGTGGAAATGATGATTCAACTTGCAGGCATCCAAACAGGGAAAATTTATTTTTCCGGTGAAAGCAAAAGTGAAGCAAGTCAATGGTTGCTTAAAACATATACGAATAATAAGAAGCTAAGGAAAAAATATCCTGATGCGTTGCTAAAGGATGATCAGATTATGCCGGAACCAATGATTTTTACCAAATGGGATAAATAAAAAAAGAATATCGCGTAACGAATAATAGTTGCTCGGCTAAATAGTTAGAAATGTTAAAAAAAGCAAAAAAGCCGACGTGTAAGGTCGGCTGGGAAACAATTATTGTCTATTTTCTAGCCTCATTAATCAGACCTTGAATTCTTTCGTGGCCATTTAATAAACCGCTTGCTGCTTCAAAGAAATCTACTAAACGCTTAAATTCTATATCACTCCATTGATGGCTGTGGTTGGTTCGTACATTATTTAAGAATTCTGTATTAAATTCAGTGAACTGATGTAATATGTTGTCAAATTCTTGACGACCACCAAGAAGTTCATCGTTAAGAGCAATAAAGGTGTAGGCATTTGTGAAGCTGGCGTGAGCCTGATTTAAATACGTTAAGGCGCACATTAAGTCTTTTTGCTTATCAAATTCTTTTTCATCATCTAGCTCGCTTTTAAATAAAAGTTTATGTGAATAGTTTGCGTTATCAAAACCATCAATTAATAAATTTGATAAAATCTGTTTTTTTTGTTCAAAATTTTCAATTTCCATTATTATCACCTCGATTTAATTTACAAGTAAAATACCTTGTGAAGATATTATATCAAATAAAAAAAGCTGATTTAGGGGGTCTTACAAAAATACTAAAATTTTTTCAAAGAGATGATTCAAAGCGAACAATAAAATTTGGTCATCTCTTGTTAAACAGTAAAAATCGAACGATATATATTCCAGAAAGGATGTTTGTATGGGAAAAACAAAATCGAAAATCAAGAAGAAAAAACGTCGTTTGGAACAAAAGGCAATCCAGAATGGAACGGCTAAGAAAAAATAAAAAAAGCCACCTCTTTCGAGATAGCAGCGCAATACTATTTTATCATATAAGGGGTGGCGTTTGTGAGATTTCAGTGGTTAAAAGATTATCAAGAACTTGATGAGCAGATTCTTTACTTAAAGTGGAATCTTAATAAAAGTAAGCTTGAATTGAATCGATGGGTCAATGGAGATTTAGCAGACGTCCGTATCGAAAAAAATTCTAGATCAGCTTCTTTAGAAGAAAACATCAAAAAGATAGAAAATGAATTGAGACTATTAAATGATCAAAAGGAAGAAATGCTATTACTAATAGATAGCTTTTCTGGTATTGATAATCAAATTGTTAAGATGAAATATGTTGATCAAATGAGCTTAGAAGATATTGCTGAATCTGTTGGGTATAGCTCATCGTATGTCAGACAGCGACATGCAGAAATTAGAAAGACATTGAACTTTTTAGATGAGTACGAACACAGACAAGCTGACCGATTGAAAAAAGAAAACGAAATTGATTTTTACAATAGCAAGAAGTACAAAGAACAGCTCTCTTTATTCTAAAATTACAATGTTCACTAAATGTTAGGTCATTGTAGCTATGTAAACATTGTTAGCAGCATGATATTCTACTAGTGTCAAAAAAATATGAAAGTGCCAAGATATCCCAACTTTTTAATTGGTATCTGTGGCTCTTTCATATTTTTTGATTAGATAGCTATAATAAAAAATTATTATAGAGGATAGGAGAAAACTTTTATACAAAATAGTTCGCTTGTTTTAAAAGATTCTTGACTATTTTTTTAACAAACTAATAGGATATTCAATCAAGGAATCATCATTAATAAAAGGTAACTCAATTGAACCATCTAATGTTTTGAAATTCCAAACGGATGAGTAACTTGGCTTCTTTAATTCATTGTTTGATTCCATTTTTGATAATTCTAATAATTTGTTCATTAAGTAATATGGTTGTTCTACTATCTGTAGTTTTTCAGAAAAACCATTATCAAATGAATTTTCAAAATATTTAAAGACATTGTGGCGAACGAAAGCGAGAAAATCATCTTTATAGCATCCTACATCAAACGTTTTATAATTATAGCCTCCATAATTATCATTAAAATTTATTTCCATAATGGGTGTACGCTCACTTCTATAAATAATGTTATTAGCGTAAGATGGACCAAATTTGGTATTCCAAACAATTTCAAAGCTGTAGTCTTGGTTACTTAGTTCGAGTATTTCATTAAATACATGAACTGCATATTCAAATGCTTGTAGTTCTAATTTATTCATAAATTAAGTTCACTCCTTGTTTTTATTATCAGCGGACCACTCACTGATAACTAAAATTATACACTTAGTACTTATTTTCACAATATTAATTTGTCACTGTGACGGAAAGGATAGACGCTAAGCATGTGTGCTAGGTTAATGCTTCGGCAACCATGCAAGGTTCGATTCCTTGCCAATGACTTTAGTTTACGGTAATCCATAACTGCCTGTCAGTAAAACCGTTAGCAACCGAGGTATTGAGGAAGTGGGTAGGCGCAGGAAGTATTAGACTTGTCTGTGTGTTGGTTGCTATTACATAGTTGGTTAGATTGAGATTTGGGATTCGGTACAAACGAATCATCAAATGACTCAAGCACAGGATCGGAAACGTCCCTGCCTGTGCATTACATATTAGATCACTCTTTGAGTGGTCTTTTTATTTAACACAAAGGAGACTGCATGATGAGAAACTACTGGTACGTATCACTAACAAATAGGTATCCACAGCCAAATACAGATGATCCAATCAGAGTGGTTCAGTCAGTCCAAATCAAAAAGAAGTACTCCATCATTGAAATGAGGAGAGAAGCAACACCTGATGAGATTGACCGCTACAAATTGATTTATTGTGGGCATTGTCTTTATTCAGATAAACACATACAGGAAAATCTTTCAAAGTATGTGTAGATTACAAAACAAATGTTGCAAACAAGCGAGGTGGTGTCACATGTGAAGAAATACGAACTAGCTAAAGATGATTATGAAAAAGGGTTGAAGTATAGAGAAATAGCGGAAAAGTATGGTGTATCCATCAGCACAGTAAAGTCATGGAAATCCCGTTACTGGTCTCAAGAAAAGGTTGCAACCAAGGACGCAACCACACCTAATAACAAGGGAGCACCAGATAATAACAAAAATGCTGTTACACATGGTCTTTTTGCTAATTGGTTACCCTCTGAAACGTTAGAAATCATGAATGAGGTTGCAACCTCTAAACCTGAGGATATCTTATGGAATAATATCATGATCCAGTACACGGCTATTATCAGAGCGCAGAAAATCATGTATGTTTCTGGTTCAGAAGATTTATCAAAAGAAGTTTCTAAGTGGACGTCGAGTGATGCAGGAAGTTCGGAAGAGTACGCTATCCAATATGCTTGGGACAAGCAAGCGAATTTCATGAATGCACAATCAAGGGCTATGAGCACGCTATCCAATTTGATAAAGCAGTTCATCAATATTGCTGACGAAAAAGATGAAAGACGTAAGCAGTTAGAATTGATGGACGCTAGAATTCTAAAAATAAAAGACTCTATTCGTGATAATGGATCTGAGACTAATAATATTACGATTATTGATTCTTGGAGTGATACAGATGACTGAAATCAACATACAAAAAGAAGTTAATCCTCATTTTAAGACGGTTTGGAAATCTAAGAAACCTTACAATGTGTTAAAAGGGGGACGTAACTCTTTTAAATCATCTGTGATATCTCTTAAAATTGTTTTAATGATGATTCGTTATGTTATCAAGAATGAATGCGCCAACGTGGTAGTTATACGCAAAGTTGCAAATACTATACGGGATAGCGTATATCTTAAAATTCAATGGGCATTGAATAAATTCCAAATCACTAATGAATTTACTTGTACAGTTTCGCCGTTCAAAATTACTCATAATAAAACTGGCTCAACTTTTTATTTTTACGGACAAGATGACTTTCAAAAACTGAAATCAAATGACATCGGGAACATTATAGCTGTATGGTATGAAGAGGCAGCGGAATTTAAGGATTCAGAAGAATTTGACCAATCAAACACAACGTTTATGCGTCAGAAACATCCTTTAGCTGAGACGGTTCAATTTTTTTGGAGCTATAATCCTCCGCGCAATCCTTATTCATGGATAAATGAATGGGCGGAGTCTCTAAAAGGGCAATCAGGCTATTTAGTCCATGAATCAAGTTACATGGATGATAAGTTAGGTTTTGTAACTAAGCAAATGCTTGATGAGATTAACCGTATTAAAGAGAACGATTATGACTACTATAGATACCTATATTTAGGTGAGCCAGTTGGTCTTGGAACGAATGTTTATAATATTGATTTGTTTCATAGACTAGATGAGTTCCCCTCAGATGATAGAATAGTTTCTTTGTACTATGCAATGGACGTGGGGCATCAGACTTCTGCTACTGTTTGTCTATGCTTTGCACTAACGGCTAAGAACAACGTGATATTAGTGAATATGTACTATTATTCACCGCAAGGAAAAACCGTAAAAAAAGCTCCAAGTGATTTATCGAAGGAGCTACATGAATTTATAACTAAAACATCAAGACACGAATTAGTTGGGAATGCGCCAATTCTTAATCGAACCATCGATAGTGCAGAAGGTGGTTTGCGTAATCAATATTTTAAAGACTATGGACAAAGATGGCATCCCGTGGCAAAGAAAAAGAACATAGATATGATTGATTACGTCCATGATTTATTAGCTCAGGGGCGTTTTTATTATTTAGAGCCAACGCTTATAACAGGACTAAAAAACTGTGACAGCTTGAAACTGTTTATAGAAGAGCATAAACGATATCAGTTTGACGAAAAATATTTGAACTATGATGATCCGAAAGTTATCAAAGAATTTGACCACTCGGTAGATGCTTTCAAATATGCTTGTATAGATAATGCAAGAGATTGGGGCTTAAAAAGGTAGGTGACAGCATGGGATTCATAAATTCTATCAAAAATATGTTCAAGAGAGGAGGCTATATATTGAACGGACAAGTGTTAAATACAATTAATGACCATCCAAAAGTAAATATAGATCCGATTGAATTAAACAGAATTGCGAAAGACTTTAAAGAATATCGAAATGACTATGGAGAAATTTCGTATATCAATTCAAACAACGAAACTAAAAAGCGTAAATACATGGCTTTAAACATGCGAAAACTTACAGCTGAAATGATGGCTAATCTTGTATTCAACGAGCAAGTAGAAATCAAAGTTGATGGACCAGATGCAAATAAATTTATTCATCATGTTTTAGAACATAACGATTTTAAAAAGAACATGACAAAATATTTGGAACCGATGTTCGCTACTGGAGGTTTAGCAGTTCGACCATACGTAGATATGTCTACTGGAGAAGTTGAATTTTCTTGGGCATTAGCTAATTCTTTCTACCCTTTAAGGTCAACTTCCAATGGAATTTCAGAGGGAGTTCTGATGTTTAAATCTGTTCAGGTAGAAGGAGACACTACTGTTTACTATACTTTGTTGGAGTTTCATGAATGGGTTAAAGACTCGCTGCAAATTACCAATGAGCTGTACCGTTCAGAAGATGAAGCAGTAATAGGAAAACAAGTTCCTTTGGGTTATAAGGGCCAATACAAGGGGATAACTGAGACAGCAATCCTTGCGGAAATGAAAAAGCCATTATTAAATTATTTGAAACCAGCAGGCTTTAATAATTTTAGTTTGTATAGTCCTCTAGGGATTGGTATTTGTGATAATGCAGAAAATACACTTAAACAAATCAACGACACCTTCGACCAGTTTAATTGGGAAATAAAAATGGGACAAAGAACAGTAGTTGTTAGTGATCATATTTTAGACTATAGACCAAATGAACAAGGAACATCTTTGCAACCTGTATTCGATCCAGAAGTTAATATCTATCGTCCGATGAGAATGGAACAAGATAGTGAAATGATAAAAGACATAACTCATGACATACGAACAGATCAATACATTTCAGCGATTAATCAGTTTATGAAGACGTTAGAAATGCAGATGCAGTTAAGCATTGGAACATTCAGCTTTGATGGCAAATCGGTAAAAACAGCTACCGAAGTTGCTAGCGAAAATTCATTAACATATCGGACTAGAAATATGCATTGTAATGAGGTTGAAAAATTCATCAAAGGTTTAATTGTTTCAGTTTTAGAACTGGCGAAACGTACTGTTTACAATGGTAAAAATCTTTATAGCGGAGAGATACCTAGCTTCGAAGAAATTAGCGTGGACTTCGATGACGGTATTTTTGAAAGTTTAGATCAAAAATTGGAATTTTATAGTAAAGCTAAAACCGCTGGATTGATACCAACAACGGAAGTGTTGAAAGGACTATTTAAATTAACGGATGAAGAAGCCTTGAAGTGGTATCAAAAGATACAACAAGAAGAGTTAGGGTTAGATCCGCAAGAAGCACAAGCGTTTTTGACGAGAAAAGAATTGGGAGAAGACGAATGAATAATAACTTAATTAATTCAAAAGCTGAAAGTATTGGATCTATACCTAGCTCTATTTCTATTGAAAGTGGGCTACAGAACAATAAACATCAAGTGAACGTAGAAATTCAAATAAGTAATGAAATTAATAAAATGCCTAAATATCCATTTGAATTTGTCGCAAGAATAGGCGGAACATCGTTAACAAAACTTAGAAAGCAGTGATCAAAATGGCTATTACACCACATCAATTAGATTTATGGTCCTCTAATATGGCTCATCTTTACCAGTCGTTAGAGGGCGAACTGATACGTCTAATAGCAAAGCGTTTGAACTCAGGCCATGCCAATATACTTGAATGGCAACGCGAGAAACTGCAGGAGCTATATCTTTTCAATAAAGACGCGATTAAGGCTATTTCACAAATAACCGGAATTGCTGAAACTGAAATAAAGAAAATGTTTGAGAGTTCGGGAGAGAAAATTGTAAAAGATGTGGATGGCCAGTTGCCGTACGATTCGTTGCCATTGCCGAATGATTTAGATAGCATCATGAAATCTTATCATGAACAGGTTTGGTCTGAAATTGATAACTACGTGAATCAGACACTATTGTCCACTAACTTTGGATATGGAACTGCTACGACCCAAATGTATTCGGAAATTATTAATAAAACAACTGCTGCATACAATAGCGGTCTATTTACCTTTGAGGAAGCTTTGGAAAAGACAGTTCAGCAATGGGCACAAAAAGGTATCAAGTCTGCTTTTATCGATAAAGGGGGGCATACATGGAGCCTAGAACGCTATGTTAGAACGGTTTTAAAGTCTACCCTAGCGAATACCTATGATACGCTAAGAAAAGACCGTATGAGTGAATATGGGGTTCATACGATACTAGTTACAAGTCATATGGGAGCAAGGCATGCCTGTTCTAAAATACAAGGTCATGTTGTAGATTTAAGGCAAATATCTGAATTGCCATCAAATTGGAAGTATCGAAGTATCTATGATCCATATTGGCAAGCTGAATATGGAACTTCAGGAGGTCATCGAGGTGTAAATTGTCTACATTTACACATTCCATATATCCCTGGTGTAAGTACAAATAATCAACCTAAATTCGATTCAAAAGAAAATAAAAAAGTTGCCGAATTAACTAAGAAACAACGGTATTTAGAAAGACAGATTGTTAAGTACAAGAAGAACAAAATGGTCTCTGAAGCTCTTGGTCAAGATTCAAATGCTAAAGAATGGACAAGAAAAATCAGAGCTACACAAAGCCGATTACGTAAATTAGTTGACTCAAATGATTATTTAAATAGAAACTATTCTCGCGAGAAAGTGTATACACCGATCAATACACTGCTGAAAGATTTTAGATACGACGATTTTTAAGCCTAGTCAATGACTCAGGCTTTTTATTTTTGCCTTGTTTAGCTTGTTAAGGCGTTAAAGACAAACTGCTCCATCGTGGTCGTTGCCACGTTAAAACTCGAAAGGATGAAGAAAAATGAAAAGAGAACAATTAAAAGAACTAGGTTTGACAGATGAGCAAGTTAATTCAGTCATGGGATTGCATGGCCAAACTGTTAACGATTTAAACAAGAATCTTTCTATTGCAGAGCAAGAGCGTGATCAATTTAAAGAACAACTAAATTTAAATCAAACTGAGTTGGATGCACTGAAAGAATCAGCTAAAGGCAATGAAGATTTAACTCAACAACTTGCCGAATTACAAAACAAATTTGATGCTGTCAAATCTGATTCTGAAACAAAACTTGCTGAACAACAAAAAGACTTTGCCATCAAATTAGCTCTAAAAGAAGCAAATGCGCTTGATGAAAATATTGTTTTGAATCTGTTAGATCGAGAAACAATCAAAGTCACAGATGATGGCTTGCAAGGTTTTGAAGAACAATTAAAAAGCTTGCAAGAAAATAAAGGATTTTTATTTCAGCAAACGAACCAAAATAGCAAATCCACACCAACAATTGTTACTGGTGGAAATCCCGTTGGTAATCAAGGCGAAGATAAAACGATTGTACAAAAAATTCAAGAAAGATTAGGTGAATAATTATGGCTTTAGTATTAGACTCAAAAGATTTAGCAACCATTGACAAAGAATTTAGAGCTGACTCTCAAGTGTGGGATGTCTTAACTCAAGGTGCAAAAAGTATCACTGCAGCAGACTTTGTCGGCGCAAACGAAGTACGTATCAACAAAATGTCGGGATTTGTTGATGCGACACAATATCAACGGAACGGAGAAAACGCTCGCAATCAAATTAGTATTGAAAAAGAAACGATTAGATTAACTCACGAAGATTGGTTTGGGTACGACGTAGATCAACTTGATCAATCTGAAAGTGCTGCGTTAACTATTAACAATATTGTAACTGAACACAAACGTTTAATCACTGTTCCGCATAGAGATAAAGTTGCTGTTCAAGTGATGTATGACAATGCAGGTAAAAAAGTGAACGAAACCTTAACCGAAGAAAATATTTTAACTGCATATGATGCTGCTGAAGAATATATGACTGACAATGAAGTTCCTGGTGGCTATGTAATGTTTGTATCAGCAGCTACTTATCGTTTATTAAAAAATGCCAAAGGTGTTAGCAAAACATTCACGACAAACCAAATGTCTATTAATGGAATTGACAGAACAGTAGCCCAAATTGATGGCGGTGTTCCTATTCTAAAAGTAGCAAAAGATCGCTTTTCTGGAATAAATATTGAAGACACACTTAACTTCATTATCTCTCCACTAACTGCAGTGGCACCTATTGTTAAGTTTGGTACAGTCGACACAGTACCAGCATCACAAGACCGAAGCGGCTATCGAGATACGATTAAAGGCTTAGATTACTATGATGCTATCGTATTCGACAATGCTAAAAAAGCTATCTATGTTTCTTACGTCCCAAAAGCATAACCCCAGAAGTTGGGAAACTAACGCCAACAACAGCTGGGGTTATTATCGAAATGAAAGAAGGAATTTAAATGTCCTACATTGACTTTAAAGAATTCAAAAGATTATCTGGGAAAACTGATAGCTTTAAATCTTCCTTTGACAAGTATTTATTAAAAGCATCGGCTATTTTGGATAATGAAACCAATTACTTTTACCAATTTCATAATATTAAAGATGATTCGATTGATTTTCGTGTTAATCAATTCAAATTAGCTCTTTGCTCTCAAATTGTCTATTTTGATGAGGTCGGAGGGGATACTTATCAAAGTATAAATAAAACGCCACAAAGCTTTTCTGCTGGGCGTACGAGTATCACTAATAAGTCACCAGAAAATGGGGGGAGTGCACCTTTGTTGTCTGAAGATGTGTACATCTATCTTGAAGGTACAGGACTTTTATATCGAGGTGTTCCCTCATGTTAATGCCAATACCTCCAATAGATTTTTTAGTAGATTCTTTTATTTATCGAGAATATTTAGGAGAAGAGGACTATAATAAACCTATTTACGGAGAATATGCAATTATAGAAAATTGTCGCATTGATCGAGGAAGTCAGTACACTTTTTCTTCAAGTGGGAAACAATTACTCTATCATGCAGTGATTTTCTGTTATAAGGATTTGACTACTCCTTTGCCTGAATTTAAAGAACAATCATTAGTTATTTATGATGGCAAAGAACACGTTATCACTAAAATTGAGAAAATTTCAGAGGCTTATTCAAACACTATTTATTCTTATGAATTAGAGGTGATTTGATGGGGGTTAAAGTTGATCTTACTGGTATTAGAGCTAAAGTAAGCCCACAAGCTATGAAGCGAGGAAGGTATGCTGTAGCAAATCAAGCAATGTCAGATATGAATCCATTTGTACCAAAAAAGGATAATACACTTAGACAAAGCGTTCATATTAATAATTCTGTTAGTGCGATTTTGTATGAAACGAAATATGCGAAGCGTCAATTTTATCTAAATGGTAAAAAATATACGACACCAGGAACTGGTCCAAGATGGGATTTAAAAGCTAAATCTTTGTATATGCCTTCTTGGGAAAAAGCCTATCTGAAAGGGGCTGGAATAAAATAATGGATTTTATTGATCGAATAAAAGATAAAATTAATAATATTCCTGATATCCCAATAAAAATAAAAAAGGGGTATCTTTCAGCAGTTGAGAGTTTAGTCATTTATCCATTACCTGGTGGTCAAATTCTAACGGAATACTATAATGGTGTGAAAGATGAACAACTAAACTATGAAATTGCGATGAAGTCACAAGATGGTTCTAAGATTGAACAAACGCTTTGGCTTATATCTGATTCATTGGAAAGAATCAATGAAATTACTAGTTCTGATGGATCTTTTGAATTTAATGATTTAACTATAACGAGCAAACCTTTCATCAACGATGCAGATGAACAAGGTTGGTTCGTTTTTTTATTGGATTTTCAAACAAAATTAACTACATTCAAGGAGGAAAAATAATGTTATTAAAAATGAATCTTCAAATGTTTGCACGAAACAAAAATGCGAAACGTGAACACTATATTGCTGAATACACACCGGGAGAAGAAACCCCTTCTACTGAAGATACATCATGGTTACGATTAGCAAAATACATTGCAACTATTAGTGACGATTCAGATGAAGAAACAGACGATACAGGTTTTTATCATGGAGATGGGACACCTGAGACTACTGTGGTATCAGTGTCTGGTACTTATACGGCAGAAGGAATGTATGATACGGAAGACCCAGCACAAAAACTAATTGCTAGTAAAAAATATAAACTAGGTGATGGTCGAAAAGTATGGCACAAAATTGTACAAACTAATGGAGATGTTTATATCGGTCGTGCAACAGTCACGGATATAAAAGCAGGTTCGGGAGATGCGACAGCATATGAAGAGTTTGGTTGCTCTATTAAGTATGACACCTTACCAGAAATCAACCCAAAAGCGTAGCCCCAGAAGTTGGAAAACTAACGCCAACGACATCTGGGGTTATCATTGACATGAAAGAAGGAATCTAGAATGGCGAGAGAGTATATTGTTTATAAAGGTGAAGAAGTTGTTGTGCCAGCTAGTACAAGCCCTTTAGAAATTACAGGGGTTGATCCGAATACTAACGTTCCAGTAGGAACGTATCAAGTAGGGTTTGCAGAAGGAGGAGAAAAAACTGATGTACCAGCTTTTAAAACATTACCTATTGCTGTTACCGGATTAGAGTTTTCTCCTAAAACTTCAACAGCAGATTCAGGTACTGCGGGGAGTCGAAAAATCACAGCAACTGTTTTACCCTCAAATGCAACGAATAAAAAAGTGAATTATAAAATCACGCCTGCTACAGCAGGCTTAGCTGTTTCAGCTACAGGTGAAATCACATGGGATGAGACTGTACCAGCAGGTACTTATATTACCGAAGGAAAGACAGAAGATGGGAATTTCACTGCCCAGCATACATTAAACTTGAACGCTCCCAACGAACCCACAATGACCATTAATCCCTATCCATTTGGAGATGCAAATATTACTGGAACATACACAGGTGAAATAAAAAAAACTAAAATGTATGTGAATGATCAATATTCTGGTGTTATCGGAGGTACTTTTAAAGATGGTAACTTCACTTTTTATGCTCGTAATAAGTTCAAAGCTAATGATCGAGTAGAATTAGAAGGACTGAGTGCAGAAAGTACAGTATTGGTTGAAAAACAGCTAGTAGAGATACTGCCCGGGATTTCAGCGACATATAAACTGGGTGCCAACGTGATTACAGGTGAATGTACTGAAAATATTGAAAAGGTAAATGTTTATATCAATGGTCAAGCAAGAGAAACAAGTGATAATTTTGAACAAGAAGGATTTGAAATTCCAATTGTGGATCGGGTTGATGTGGGTGATGAAGTAGAAACAGAGGGATTAGATAAAAATAATAATGTTGTTACAGAGAAGCAACTTGTAGAAATTGTGTCAGAAATAGATGAATAAAATATACACATAAAAGGCAGCTATCATGCTGTCTTTTTCTTATGGAGGGAACTAAATGAAGGCATTAGAGATTAAAGTAGAACGTACAGGTTTTCCGATTGTTTTAGCAGGGCATGAATTTTTCTTTGACAGCTCACCAGAGCATTTAATTGAGGTACAAAAAAACTATGAGGAGTTTGAAAAAGGAGTTGAATCAATTGAAGTGACGGACGAAGACGATATAGACAGTTTGGATTTAGAGTCATACAAGGATTTATTAGGAAAGGGATACGACGTCATGTTAGGAGAAGGCACATTCGATAAGTTGTATGACGAGATTCCTGATATTAACGCATGGTTAAATGCTTTCTTTGATTTATATAGTGGTATTGCTGAACAGCTTGACGAATTCAAAGATGAACAAACAAAAAAATCTGAACGTTTAAAACAAAAGTATTTGAAAAAAGTTAGCAAGAAAGGGTGAGTACTATGCGGTTAAACGATCCGCTGACCTCCTCTTTTGAATTTGAAGAAAAAGAGTATCCTTTGAACCTTGCTTTTGATCGCGTGTTAGATACTTTTGATGTACTTTCCGATGATGGAATGAATCTAACAGACAAGGTAGAAACTTGTTTAAAGATTCTAGTCGGAGATGTAGATCTGGATACTCAATCTCAATTTATAATGTTTTGGCAAATCTATGATACTTTTCTTATGTTCGGTGAGCAATCAGAAGTAGTTACAGATGAATTAGGGAATGTAATGCCAACGAAACCTGTTAGTAAAGATATAGACATCACCTTGGATGCAAAGTACATTTACGCCTCTTTTCGACAAATAGGTATCAATCTATTTGAAGAACAGGGGCGTTTATCATGGGAAGAATTTCAAGCGTTGTTAGTGACACTACCAGATGAAACGCCTATCCAAAGGATTAGAGCTATTCGGAACTGGAAACCACAAAAAGGAGAAAGTACTGAACACAAGGAACAAATGAGAGAACTTCAAAGGCGGTATGCATTACCAAATTACGTAAGGGAGGAGGAAGAAGATGGCTGATGGAAGTGTAGTAATTGATGTCGATGTGAATGGGAAGGACGTCACAGGGCTAAATAATCAATTAGACCAATTGGAAGGCAAGTCCGCCAAAGCAAGTCGAGGCATTGGAGACATGGTCAAAGCGATGGGACTCGTTAAGTTGGGCAGTGCAGCATTTGATGTTTTAAAAGGCTCAATTGAAGGAGCAGTTACACGTTTTGACAAGTTGAACCAGTTTCCTAAAGTTTTAACAGCTATGGGAGCTAGTACAGATGATGCTACCCGTGCAACGAATAAGTTGAAAGAAGGAATTGATGGGCTACCAACGAAATTGCAAGATGTGAGTGACACTACGCAACAAATGTATAGTGTTTTTAAAGATGCCGATTTAGCGGCTGATAGTACACTTGCTTTAAACAATGCTTTACTTGCTAGTGGTTCTAGTGGCGAAAAAGCACAACGTGGAACAGAGCAATATATGAAAATACTCCGTACTGGGAAAGTTGAACTAGATTCTTATACGACTTTACAAGAAACGATGGGCTTTGGCTTGGATAAATTAGCTGAAAAGTTTGGTTTTACAGGGAAATCAGCACAACAAGATTTATATAAAGCTTTGCAGAGCGGACAGATTACTGTTGAACAATTTAATCAAGGCCTAATTGATATACAAGATGGTTTAGGCGGAACAAAAGAAGTTGCTCGAAAAACTACAGAAGGTATAGCTACTTCTTTTTCAAACTTAAAAAACTCCATAACTAATGGGGTGGCAAATGTATTAACTAAGTTTGATGAGATCGTAACGAAAGTTTCTGGAAAAAGTATTGCGGCTAATTTGAATAGCTTAAAAGGTATTGTAAATAATACGTTTTCAGCGATTACAAAAGCCATGGATGGCTTAATTCCTGTTATTGAGAAAGTGACAGGATTTGTAAAGGAGCATTCTACTGCTTTTAAAATATTAGGTTCTATAGTAGTTGCAACAGCGGCGGGGTTTATCGCTTTTAAAGCAACCATAGGAATAATGAATAGTGTAAAATCTGCAATTATGGGCGTTAAAAAAGCATTTGTTTTAATGAAAACAGCTATGATGGCTAATCCATTTGCACTTGTTATAGCAGGCATAGTAGCTTTGGCAGCTGGGTTAATATATTTTTATAAAACTTCGGAACCATTCAGGAGTAAAGTTGATAACATAGTAGCGGGTCTAAAAGACTTTATGAAACCGATAAATCAAGTGTTTGAGGGAATAAAGCTTTTAACTAAGGGATTTGCTGAAATGCTTATCAACGGTCCTAGTGAGCGAATCGCTGAACTTAGAAGTCAATTTATTAAAATATTTCCTGAAGAGCTATGGCAAGGAATGATTAATTTCTCGGCGAAAATCAATGATATGAAACAAGGAATTGTAGCAATAGGTAAAATCGTTTCAGGTTCAATTAAAAATATTACAGAACTAGGTGATTTTTTAGAAGGTGCATTCACTGTAAAAGGTGAACAAAATATAATGAAAATCGGTAAAACAATAGAAAATATGATAGATGCATTTAAAAAATTAATTAATCCGACCGAAAAAGCTGGTCATTCTATTGATATTTTTAGTGTTGGTATTAAAGTGTTGAAAACGGTAATCCTTGCTATGTTAGGACCGGTAGGGTTAATAATAAAAGGATTCGAATTATTAACGAAGACTTTAGGTGGCAAAGATGTTAATAAAGGTATTGATACAATAATGAGTTCGTTTAAAGGGCTAGTGGATAGTATAAAAAAATATGGTCCTCAACTTGGTACGAATTTTGGTACAGCCTTAGAAGGGATTTTAGGTGCTATTGCAAACGCACTGCCGGGGATTGTTAGTGGCGCATTACAGGTAATATCTGGATTCGTTGCCGGAATTGTGCAAGGACTACCGAGTATTGTTGTGTCTGCTGGAGAGTTAATAATGGCATTTACGAATGGCATAGTGACATTATTACCGATAATAGCTATGTCTGCTGCACAAATAATCAAATCTTTAACTGATGGCATTTTGTTAGCTATGCCTACAATAGTAGAATCAGCTACTTCTATCATTACGACTTTTTCAGGTTCTTTAACAGAAGCATTACCAAAAGTAATAGAAGCTGGTGCAAATTTAATTAATGCTTTATTACAAGGAATCACTGAGCAATTGCCTAAATTAGTTGAAAGTATGGCTACTTTAATTGTTACGTGGCTATCTGAACTAAACAATCATTTACCCGATATTTTACAGGCTGGATTTGAACTACTAATCAACTTTTTAAAAGGCCTTGCTGATAACATTGGTAATGTGACTGATCAGGCAATTAGTATCATAGTAAATTTTGTTAATGCTATTGGTAATAGGATGGACAATATTATTGGTGCGGCCGTTAATTTGATGATTAATTTTTTGAATGGGTTATCTTCTAGAATGCCGGATATTATAGACGCTGGGGTGACGTTGATTGTCAGTGTGCTACAGGGCATTTCAAATAATCTATCACGAATAATTGATGCAGGTACAGATTTGGTAGTGAAATGTATAGAAGGAATTGGGAATAATTTATATAGATTAGTAAATGCAGCTGCAGATTTGGTTGATAAATTAGTGGAAAGCATTATTAGTTATTCTGATAGGATGTGGAAAGCTGCTATTCGTCTAATAAATGGTTTAGCGGATGGTATCGATAATAACAAAGAAGAAGCCAGAGAAGCAGTAAGACAATTGGTAAATAGTTTAGGTTCTGCAATTGTTGGAGATGAGCTTTGGGATGCGGGTACATCTTTAATGGAAGGATTACTAAAAGGTATAAAGTGGGGATTTGAAAAAGTTAAAGATTTTGTTAGTGGCATCGCTGATATTATAGCCAGTTTAAAAGGTCCTATACCTTATGATAAAAAAGTTTTAATTGATAATGGTTCCGCTTTAATGGCTGGACTAGAGAAAGGGATTATTACTGGATTTAAGAATGTTAAACATCTTGCTTCTAATATGGTAGATTCCATTTCTAAAGAGTTTTCATTTGACAGTGCTTTCTCAAATTTCAACTTTGCTAGTCCAGAGTTCGCGTTAAATACAAATATGATGGGTGCGACTTCTTTAGGAAGTAGGATTATTAACAACTCATCAAACACTGTTAAAACTATTAATAATCAACCATTAATAACAATGAGTGTTAAGTGGGAAGGAAAAGAAGACATCCGAAGAACGATGGAAGAAATTGGATGGATAACAAAAATAGAAGATCAAGGAGGACTGATATAATGGTTTATTTTGAATACAAAGGAAAAAAATCTAGTGATTTTTTTCTTACTATCGAAGGCAATGTTTCCTTTGGAAGTGCTAGTTATGATCTTTCGTTAGAAGAAGTACCTGGAGTAGATGGTGATTTAGCAGTATCTAATCAACGAATCAAAGGATTAGATAAAATATTTCCTTGCAGATTGCGATTGCCACCAAATAAAAAGATTGAAGAAGTTATAACTGATATCTCCAATTGGTTAAAAACGGATATTTCTTGGGATGACTTATTTTTTTCTGCAGATCCTCAGTTCATTTACCGAGCACTCTATTATGAAGAATATAATGTCGAACGAATTGTGAGTTTTTATGGGAAAACAGCTTTGAAATTTCGTATTAAACCGTATAAGTATTTTAAAGATTCATTAAGTCCAATTGAAGTTACAAATGGCCAATACTTAACAAATAAAGGAACCAGACCAAGTAAGCCGTTGCTTCGAATTGAAGGAACAGGGGACATAACCATCAAATTTGGTTCGAACCAAATTCGTTTAAAAGGAGTAGATCAAGGAATTATTGTTGACCTACAAGCACAAGTTGTCACAAGTTTAGATGGTTCACGCCCAGCATATGACAAAGTGTATACTTATCCTTTCCCAGATTTCCCGGTTGGTCGCCATCGTGTCACTTGGACAGGAGATGTAACAAAGGTCGAACTTACGCCGAGATGGGAAGTGGTTGTATGAGTACGCCTGTTTTATATGATTCAACTGCGAAAACGTTCTTTAATCTGGGTGAAGGTCCGTTGAATGACACGCTTAGTTGTACAGTCACAGAAGAAAGAAACGGGTTATTTATATTGGAAATGGTTCATCCGGTGGATAGTCCGGCTTTTTCGTTGTTGCATAAAGACAAACTAATTAAGGTTGATGCAGGGCATAAATTAAAGGCGCAACGTTTTCGAATAAAAAAAATTACAAAACCAATTGACGGAAAAGTTAGGGTGTATGCAGAACATATTTCTTATCGCTCAAAATATATGGCACTGAAACCGAGTGTGACAGTTGCTGGAAATGGGTTTGATGCACTCAACGCATGGAATAAAAATTTGACAGAGGCTTCCCCTTTTACTGTTGTTTCGGATGTCTTGACGTACGGTCGTACGATATGGAAAGTAACGGAAGTCGAAAATCCTAGACAAGCACTGGGGGGAGTAAAAGGTTCTATTCTTGATGTATGGGGTGGAGAATATGAATTCGACAACTATACGATTTCTTTACTCAAGCAACGTGGAACAACCGCAAATACCTTGCTTGCTTATGGAAGAAATATTACTGATTTTGAACAAGAAGAAGAAATTTTATCTACCTATACGACAATCTATCCTTATGCAACTTATCAAGATGGCAATCAAAATGAGGTGATCCTTACTCTCCCTGAATTGACAATAGATTGCGAGAATGTGAATAAATTTCCTGAACGTGTCATTCAAAAAGTTGACTTTTCTTCTGACTTTGGGGATAAAGAGATACCTACTGTTGAAAAATTACGAACAAAAGCAATTGCTTATATGAAGGCAAACGAATACGGGATTCCTAAAGTCTCGATTCGTTTGTCTTTTATTGATTTATCTAAAACACTGGATTATCAAGTGTATGGAGAATTAGAACAATTAAATCTATGCGATATCGTTCCAGTTCATTTTGAAAAACTAGGCGTAAATACAAAAGCGAAAGTCATTCGAACAGTGTGGAATGTCTTAACAGATTCGTATGATGAAATTGAAATTGGTGAGAAGAGGACAAATTTAACATCAACGATTCAAACAACTATTAATGCAAGTATGGAGAAAGTAGAGAAACAGGTGGCGGTTGTTCAAACTACCGCAGATGGAAAAAATAAAATTTTTCGTCAATCTACAGAACCAATTGCTGAGAATGTAAATGACCAATGGTGGAAACCAAACGGAGAAGATACAGAAATTTATTTTTGGGACGGAAGCGTCTGGGCATTTGCTTTTTCTACAAAGACAAGCAGGGAAGCATCTGAAAAAGCAGAACAAGCCCAAAAAGAAGCAGAACAAGCAAAAGAAGAAGCAATCCAAGCAAACATGAATGCGCAACAGGCCATTCAACAAATTGATTTTATGGGTGGTCGATTGGATCAAGTAGAAAATATAGCAGCTAACACGCTTGACCAGTTCAACCAAAACAAACAGGAAGTACAAGCACAATTGTTAACGCAAAGTGGACTTATTCAAGGGTTAGTCACAAAAACAGATGGTCAAACGGTTGATATTACGAACTTACAACTACAAACCGAAGGCTTGTCTTCGACAGTTGCGAAAGTCCAATCAGATCAACTGAACTATGAAAGTCGAAATTATGTTCCGAATTCTAAAGGGGACAGTCTGGAAGGGTATATTGCCTATCGCGGCTCGACTTTAACAACTGATGGTGAGCTGATCAAGGTCACAAAAAAGACTAGCGAAACAAAAAACTATGGGATACAGACAAAAATTTTTTCTGTCGAGGGAGGAAAAACGTATACATTGAGTTTGGATGTAGGGAATTATTATCGTACAAATTCTTTGGACTATTCATTCTTAATGTATCAAGATGGGGTAGGAAATCAAAAACTTCCGGCCATTCCTGTCTCCAATGCTTCAACAGACTTAACACGTCAAACGATTACTTTTATTCCTATAAGGTCTGGAAATGTGAAATTAATGCTAGGTGTAAGCCTCACCACTCAATCAGATAGCACAGGTTTTCGAGTAGCTAAAATAAAAGTGGGATTAGGAGAAAGAATCAACACAACATGGAATCCAGCTATTGAAGACTATACGACTGTACTTGCTTTTTCTTCTTTGGAGCAACGAGTAGATGGATTTCAAATGATTGTGGATAATAAAGCAAATCGAACAGAAGTTACACAGTTAGCAGATCAATATAGTATTTTACTATCAACTGTTGAAGGGCATACTAGCCAACTCAATGTACTTGAAGAAGGGGTTCAATTATTTGCGAAAAAAGATGAACTGATTTCTTTAATCAATGTAAGTCCCGAATCCATTTTGATTTCTGGTGAGAAAGTTCAGATCACTGGAGAAACCTATATCGAAAATGGCGTGATAAAAAGTGCGATGATTGAAAGCTTGGTGGCCGATAAAATCAATACGGGAACTTTAAATGCAGCAGATGTAAACATCATAAATCTTAACGTAAGTAATTTGGTAGGGAATATCACCAGTTTTATCAGTTCTCACTGGAACGGCGTTAGTCAAGATGTAAAGATAAACAGTACGGGGTTGATCTTATATGAAAATGGAGAACGAGCCTTTCAACTTCACCAAAAAGGCGTAACTGTATATGGGGAAGTCAATGGAGAGATTCGAGCATTAGGAACACTGGGGCGTAATTTTGAAGCGAATACTCCTGCGATATCATTTAACGTTGAACGTGGTGCGTATATGAATATTATGTATAAAGGAAATGATTCTACGAGTTTCCAAAAATCTTTTTCTTTAAGCGGAACAGATGGCACGATTTCTATCCATTCGGCAATAACCATGCACGCAGATATCAATATTAAGGGAAATAAGATTACAGGAATAAAAACTATTGAGGGGAATACTTTGTTTCAAGGAAAACAAGATTTGCGAATTGCTACTGATGTGAATTTTCGATTGTCAAAAATGGGACAGTACGGTGGACTAAATTCAAGATACATTGAATTATTTGAGAAAGATGATTTTTCAGATGGTAGTCATGGGGTAGGTTTTCGTCTATGGAACGGAAAAGCTGCTCTATTATTTTGTTCAGGTGGACAAATTCGAGTGAAAAATTCTACTGGTAATTGGGTAGATTTAAAATTTTAAGCGTAATTAGGAGGAGAATAATGTATTTTTTTATAGAAAATAAATTTATTAGTCCGAGTATTCAATTTTTAAATCGATTGAAACTTAAGGGAAAAGAAAGCAGAGCGCGTTCAAAATTAGTGAAAATTCTATTTGTTAAATTAAAACAACTAGCTGATGAAGAAATGACATTAGCTGAAGAATACGGCGAAAAAGACGATTCAGGTAATTTCGTATATGCTCCAAAAGATAAGGGGGGTGGAATAGTCATTGATCCTTTAAAAGTAAAAGATTATCTTAAAGAACATCAACTATTGATGGATGAGCTAGTAGAAATTAGTGAGGGAACATACGACAACCACTTGAATGAACTATATTGTATCTTAGATGAATGTACGGAAGAATTATCAGGGATAGATGCAGAAGTATATGATCGACTACTCGATGCATTTGAATCTTCTCCAGAATATTGTAAGACTTAAAGCAGAAGGAGATGAGTGATCATGGAATTAGAGAAAAAAGTGAAAGAATGTTTTCTGAATCGATAAATAAGAAGGTTTGAAGTATATGTTCGATAAATTATTAGAGATTAACAGTATGTTAGTGGCGTTGGGTGCAGGGAGTATCATTTCTCTATTTGTTCGTGTTTTTAAACAATTAAAATTTCAACGTCAAAAAACAGAAGAAAGGTTTAAAAAAATCGAATCAGCAAATCTTGCTTTGTTACATGATATGATTTACCAACAATGTAGTTTTTTTCTTGAACAAGGTTGGATTTCAGTTGATGATCTGGAAAATTTAGAATATATCTGGAAAGGGTACAAAGGATTAGGCGGAAATGGGACAGGAGAGGCTTTGTATAACAAAGTGGTTGCTTTGCCTCATAAACCACCAAAGGAGGAAGTATAATGGATGAAATATTGACAGCAACTTCGGTTATTAGCGTCATTGTATTAGGCGTAACACAAATAGTAAAGCAGACGGCAATCAATAATAAGTGGTTGCCGTTTTTGAATGTCGTTTTTGGGTTAATTATCGGCACTAGCTACGCCCTAACGATTGTTCAGGGGGATATAGCAATTTATGCCTGGGCAGGGATACTTGCAGGAATGTCTGCGGGTGGCTTTTATGATTTACCGGCTAACGGAAAATTGCTTTATAAAGAAACAAAAATCAATGAAGGAGACGATGAAAATGAGTAAACATTTAATAGTATTTGGACATGGTCAAGGTGATCCTGGCGCAATGGGGAATGGTTATCAAGAAGCAACGTTTACCAGAAATATTTTAGGTCAAAAATTGAAAGCATGGGCTTCTAAATTGAAAAGGAATCAAATCGACTTTTACAATGAATCGCTAGATATGTTTAAACAAACAAAAGTTGGAGGTGGAGCCTATAGCGTAAATGGGTATGCTTCTGTGACGGAGTTTCACTTGGATGGATCAGAAAATCCTAACGCTGAAAATGGCCATGTGATTATCAACGCTCGATTTAAAGCGGACAGTAATGATCTTGCGATTGCGAAAGTGATTGAGAAGTATGTTGGATTGTGGGGATCATCGAAACCTACTGGTGTTGTAGGAAGATCAGACCTATTAAACTGCAATGTTTTTGCAAATCGAGGTATTTCTTATCGATTAGTCGAATTAGGATTCATTACGAACAAGCGGGATATTGATGAGCTAACAAAAAATCTTGATGCAATTGCGAAAGGGATGGTTGAAGCTATTACAGGTGAATCTTTAAGCGGGAACACTACAAATGTATCATCAAAACCGAAAACACCCTCGGATCATGATAAAGCAGTAGCAGAGAGTAAAGCTGTTCATCAAGGAAACGCGTGGGCGAAACTAGACAAGTTCAATGAAGCAAGCAAAGGAAAAGTTCGAATCGCTGGTTGGCTAGTGCCAGATAAACCAGAAGGTGTAATCGGTAAATTTGCTTATATATTGATCATGAAGCATGGCACAAATGAAGAAATCACTCGTGTGGCTTCTCAAGGAATCAAACGACCTGATGTGAAGAAAAACTATAGCTACAAAGGTGGCGATGCCTTAGGAATGGACGTCACAGTGGATCTAGGATGGGTGAAAAAAGGCACGAAAATCGATGTCATTTTCCGTCGTTGTAATCAGACAAATGGAGAAGGCGCAGTGAACGATGTTCGGATTAAGGATATTTATTTAACTTTATAAATAAAAAGCTCCTCGTCGAGGAGCAGTACATAAAAAATAAAACAGAATATATTGTATTTTTCTTTTTAATATTTTAAACTATTATTTGCAAGTAGATATGCGGTATTGGTTCATTCCCTTGCTAGTCTTAGAAAGGGGATGATGCCATGAACGATGTTTTTTATTGTAATGTCTATTTGTCCTCAGAAAGGATAAATATCTCAATGGATGTTAGGGCATTTTTGAAAAAAGGAACTACGATCACTTTTAGTGGTATCGTAAGTTACTTATTAAAATTGCCACCATGGTTGTGTGTATTTCTAAGTGTCCTTGTGTTTTCCGCATTTATATGGTACACATGGGTGAACGCTCCAAAGCGTTACTGGGATTCATATAACAAACGTCACACTAAAAACTGAGTATCCCTAGTAAGTTTTCTTCCTGGCTTACGATGATGGGAAATTGAGAATCTAAACAATAAAAAACCATTGATCTCGGAAATCAATGGCAAGGTTGAGGATTCTATAGAGTTAGAATTCAAGACTAAGCTAGGGATTGAACAGATTGGATATCTGTAGCAAGCACTTGCAGACCATGTTGACAGCATGGTCTTTTTTTCTTGACAGGTTCATTCTATAGTACATAAAAATAATCGTCAACAATTTTTTCTTGATTTACTTGATTAATAACAATATTGACAATAGTAAAAAATCTTCGATACAATGAATGTGTTATCGCATATTCATAATACCCATTGCTAATCACAAACTAAGTCAATGCGATAACAGGTTTGTTGCCATTAGGTCTTTCTTTCCTGATGAATAAGTAGTGTGAATTGTGGCAACCACCTGTACCCTTAGCTCAGCTGGTCAGAGCAGATGGCTCATAACCGTCCGGTCGTAGGTTCGAATCTACAGCGTCCATATAGTAATTAAGTTAGTTCTGTGCTAGAATTTTTTTGAAGGATATCATACAAATCAATGGTTATTTTTCATTGCTGCTCAAATGAGTGGCTTTTTTACTTGTGCCAAATTATGTGCCAAATAGTTTTTTTAATCATTCAAATTGTTTGGTAGATCCGATTAGAAAAGCTTTATTTATCAATTAAATAGAATTAGTTGTAGCTATGATTAGTTCTCCTGTGACGTAAAAAAAACCAAAACCGGTAGAAACGAAAGTTTCTACCGGTTTTTCTTTGTTCTGGTAGTTGGACCAAATGGGTACGTAGCAAGTATTCTTATGATACGCAGTCTAATCAGGTAGGACCTAGGTATGTGTTAAAAAAGAATATATTGGATGTTTTTCTAAGTAAAAGGAGTAGGTAAAATTTTTACTCTACAAATTCATACATTCGTGTATTTTAACTTCGTTTAAGCAGAAATCAGTCCATCCTCTATAGGTGGATGATGTTTGGTATCAGGGGATCCAAGGTTCTTATAATATAATAGCTACAAGTGTGTTTGTTTTTTTATTTTTGAACGGTTCGGCTATACTTATTCTAAGCCGATAGGCAGAAATGAATAGGAGGAGAAAATATGTCGATTATTTCACAAATTATCATTACATTAGTCGCAATTGAATTTTTTTATATCATGTATTTAGAAACCTTTGCTACAACTTCTAAAGCAACTGGCAGAGTATTTAAAATGAGTCAAAAAGAATTAAGTAATTCGTCGGTACAAACGTTATTTAAAAATCAAGGTGTTTATAATGGATTGTTAGGTATTGGTTTATTGTATGCCACTTATATTTCGTCTGCACCAAAAGAAATGGCAAGTTTGTTATTGATTTATATTGTATTGGTCGCAGCTTACGGTAGTATCACTAGTGACAAACTAATTATTTTGAAACAAGGTGGTCTGGCAATCATTGGATTACTAACTCTTTTGATTTGAGTTAATCTTATTTTATAAAAATTTTCATGAAAACGCCTATAACTTTGTGAAAAAGCTGACATGAGTTAGAAAAATATGCTATTCTAATAGTTGCGTGTTTCGTAAAATTTTTATAAAAAAGGAGTCTCTAGGTTGTTCAAAAAGTATATTTTTTTACTAAATGAAGAATTTGACGGATATGATCGTCAAAAATTCCAAAAAGATTTATTAGCTGGTATTACTGTAGCTGCAGTAGCTTTACCTTTAGCGTTGGCGTTTGGCGTTTCCAGTGGTGCAAATGCTGCGGCAGGATTAATTACAGCGGTTATTGCTGGACTTATTATTGGTGGCTTGTCAGGTGGTTTTTATCAAATTTCAGGACCAACAGGCGCAATGGCTGCGATCTTGATGTCGATTGCAGCTACTCAAGGGATGTCTGGAGTGTTACTGGCGACATTTTTAGCAGGACTATTATTGCTAGTGGCAGGCATTTTTAGATTAGGAACATTGACCTCTTTTATTCCAGCTCCAGTGATTACTGGATTTACTTCGGGAATTGCTATTATCATTGCCTTGGGTCAAGTGGATAACTTGTTTGGTGTCCATTCAGAAGGTGCAAATGTGATTGAGAAGTTTCTCAGCTATCAGACCTTTGGCTTTTCGATAAATTTTTCCTCCTTTATTATGGGATTATTAGTGATCATCGGAATGATTATCTACCCCAAAAAATGGGCTCAAACTATACCAAGTTCTTTGATGGCAATTATTCTTGCAACGGTTGCGATGTTCTTGTTTCACTTGCCGATAGCAACCGTGGGAAAAATTCCACAGACGTTGATCAGTAGCGATCGCTTAACGTTTGCAGCCTTTCATCTTGATTCTTTAAAAGAAGTGATGGTGCCAGCGATTAGCATTGCCTTGCTTGGCATGGTGGAAAGTTTGCTCTGTGGTGCTTCTGCGGGACGAATGGCAAACAAACCATTGGACAGCAACCAAGAACTTGTTGCGCAAGGAATCGGAAATCTAGTTTTACCATTTTTTGGAGGCATTCCAGCGACAGCTGCGATTGCCCGAACAAGTGTGGCAATTAAATCAGGGGCACAGACTCGTTTAGCTGGTATCATTCATGCTTTGGTTTTGTTTTTATCTATGATTATTTTTGCACCAATTATGTCAAACATTCCTATGCCAGCTTTGGCAGGAGTGTTGATTGTTACTGCTTGGCGCATGAATGAATGGGAAACGATCAACGTCTTGTTCACTAAGAGATATTGGTCTGGCATCTTATTATTTTTGATTACTATGGGATGTACCGTGATTTTTGACTTAAGTATTGCGATCGTCATCGGCATTATCGGTGGCTGTATTTTCTTTGTGATCAAAAGTGCGGCAATCACGATCTCGGTTGAAACAATCGATTGGGAACGAATGGATTTGCCAGAAACGAAAAAATTAGATAATTGGACAGTTGTCTATATTAGTGGACCACTCTTTTTTATGTCTGCTGAAAAATTAAAAAATACATTAGCTGATTTAAATCAAAAAGAGGGGATCATTTTTTCTATGCGTGGTGTTCCAAGTATTGATTTAACTGCCCGGGCTGTTTTTGATGAGTTTCAAGAAAAAGCTGAAATGCGAGAACAAACGATTATTTACACCTCGCTACAACCAGAAGTAGAAAAACAACTACAGCATTTATGGCAAAAAGCTGGCTTTGAGCAACACCAAACAGTAGCGCATGCACTCTCAGCGCTGCATGAACAATATACGTAATCAGTCATGAGCAGGAGAAATGTCTTTGAGAAACAGGGCAAACAAAGTGTTTTTGCAGTGTTTAATTAAAATAAGCTATAAAAATTCAAAAATCCCGAAACAGCTTTTTTCTGTTTCGGGATTTTTTACCTATGGAAGCTGTGGCTATTGATTGCTAGGATCTTTCTCGAGATAGTTTGCTAAGGTAAGCCAGTCTTTGCGGATCACGTCAGCCAATGTTCGATTGTAAAAAATAGCTGCAGGATGGAAAAGCGGGAGGATCTGGTAGCTTTTATCACTCCACTCGTAAGCATCTTTTTGTTGATTCAGTTTTAAAATAGGCCCAGTATAAAGCTGACCATGATTTTTAGAGATCGTATAAGCAGAACCTAATAACCGTTGCAAACCGATATTGCCTAATGTAGCAATCAAATGGGGCTCGACATGTTCGATTTCATAATCTAGGATCGGCGCATGAGCGAATACTTCCGCTTTCGTTGGTGTCCGATTCGGATAAACAGTTTCTGCTTGCTGAGTTCGTTTATTGAGTCGTTGGACTGTCCGATAAGGTCGACTTCTGACTGCACTAGTAATATAAACATCTTCTCTTGTCAAACCAGCTAGAGCAAGAGTTTGCATTAGTTCTTTGCCTGCTTGTCCGCTAAAAGGAATATGATTATCGATTTCTGTTTTGCCAGGAGCTTCACCTACCAGCATGAGTTTTGGGTGGAGTGGGCCTTGACCAGCAACGAAACCTTCTACCGCACGACCTTGCATACGAATCGTTGCTTCTTGAACCAATTCATCAGGATAGATCATTCGTTTACCTCCTTCGTCTTCACTAACATTATAATGAGCAAAAGTGAAAATTGCGATTGATTGACTTAAGAAAAGTTCTAGAATCTAGAGTTGACGAATGAGCTAGTTTCTGGTAATCTAGTACTGTTGTAATTGTGGACTCCACAGCTACAACCGCACAGAACGAGTTTGTAAGTACAGGTAACTGTCACTCTGGATGGCGAGTCTAAGTCTATTATAAGGAGGTGCTTTATAGCATGTACGCAATTATTAAAACTGGTGGTAAACAAGTAAAAGTTGAAGTTGGACAAGCAATCTACGTTGAAAAACTTGACGTTGAAGCAGGTGAAAAAGTTGTTTTTGACGAAGTTATCTTAGTAGGTGGCGAAACTACAAAAGTAGGCGCTCCAATCATTTCTGGTGCAACTGTTGAAGGTACTGTTGAAAAACACGGCAAACAAAAGAAAGTCGTTACTTTCAAATACAAACCTAAAAAACATTCACACCGTAAACAAGGTCACCGTCAACCATACACAAAAGTGGTTATCGACGCGATCAACGCTTAATTAGCGCTTGAGAAAGAAGGCCTGAATAATGATCAAAGGAACATTTAAACGTAATGACGCTGGTCAAATCGTTTCATTTACTTTGACAGGGCATGCTGATGCTGGTCCTTATGGGAGTGATATCGTCTGTGCAGGAGTTTCTGCATTAGCGATCAGTACTGTCAATGGGATTGCCTCATTAGCTGGTTTTGAACCAATTGTCGAAATGAATGAAGAAGAGGGCGGTTATTTATATACCGAAGTCACTTCAGGATTGACACAAGAGCAAAACAATATTGCCGAGATTCTATTAGAAAATCTCTTGTTGGGATTACAATCGATAGAAGCTGAAAATTCAGAATATATCCAAATTAAAACAATTAATGATAAATAGGAGGTGCAGACCATGTTGTTATCAATGAATCTACAATTCTTTGCCCACAAAAAAGGTGGCGGTTCTACATCTAACGGACGCGACTCAGAATCAAAACGTCTAGGTGCTAAACGCGCTGACGGACAAACAGTTACAGGTGGATCAATTCTTTACCGTCAACGCGGTACAAAAATTTATCCAGGTGTGAACGTGGGTATTGGTGGAGACGACACTTTATTTGCTAAAGTTGACGGAGTAGTACGTTTCGAACGTAAAGGCCGCGACAAAAAACAAGTGTCTGTTTATCCAGTAGCTCAAGAAGCTTAATGAACAGTTAGCTCTATCCCTTATTACGTAAAGGATAGAGCTTTTTTTATGACTTTTAATGAAAACGGTTGACAAAAAAGGTGCTTAAACATAAAAATCAATACCATTCTTTACTTTTTTATTCAAAATCCTGTGCTTATCATTAGTTAAAATGGAAATTACATATTAAAAAACGAACGTCATTCTAAATGATCGGTTTGAAAAAAATAAAAAACGTTTCTCGTTTGAAGTATAACAATATATGAGTGGAAAAAATCACTACTATTTATGAATGTTGTATTGTATACTGGGATTTAAAAAGGAGTGATGAATGAAAAAATGAATTTAAATAACGTTTCAAAGCGTTTGTATAAATGGGACAATTTAAAGGCTTTATTAATTTTCCTGGTTGTAGTAGGTCATTTAATTGATCGGGCGAATCAAAAGAGCGACTTGTTAATGAAAATTAACTATTGGATATATATGTTTCATATGCCAGCATTCATCTTTGTTTCTGGTCTATTCAGCAAGAATACAATTCGTAACAAGGATTTCCGTAAAAGTTTTAGATATCTCAAATGGTTTTTCATTTTAAAAATTATATTTTTGATTAGCACTTTTCTCTCTTCAGGTTCTTTAAGCTTTTCCTTTTTAACAGAAAGCGGACTGCCGTGGTATTGTTTTGCTATTTTTGCTTTTCAATTAATCAGCATGGTTATTGATGGATATGACAAATACTGGGTGCTAGGCATAGCTGTTGTAATTGGTTGTTTGGCAGGATATGATGCAAATTTGGGAGATTTTCTATGTTCTTCAAGAATCTTAACTTTCTTTCCATTTTTTTATGCTGGATACTTAATTGATTATCAAAAAATGTCAAATTATCTAAACAATTTTAAGATCAAGTTGTGCGCGTTGTTCCTTTTGTCAGGAAGTTTTTTTGTCGTTTATTTTAAGTTATATGGCACCTCACTGACGATGGGATTTTTGACCGGTAGAAATGCTTATGCGAATGTAAGCGAATTAGTAGGTCTTTATGGTGGTTTTTTCCGATTTATTTACTATATTGCAGTCTTCCTTATAATCAGTAGTTTGGTTGCTTTGATAAGTAATAAACGACTGTTTATTACGAGTTTTGGAGAATTATCCTTGATCATATATATGTTGCATATACCTATCGTCAGAATAGTGAATGATAAACTTCATTTGGATTTGTTTATTAAAAGTTTTGGTGTACCGCAGAGTATTACGATTCTAATAGTAACTATATGTATTTTCTTTTTGTGCAGAATGGAGTGGGTTCATAAGCCGTTAAACAAAATTCTCTATTTTAATGTTCCTGAAAAAACAGATAATTTGGTAAAAGGAAATGGGTATTTTAAAAGCTTTTTTTATGACCGTACTTTGACCATACTTGATAGTAAAAATGAAGAATAATTAGATGGTATGATGAGCGTATTATTATAGAAGACAAGTGTTTAGGTTATACGATCGGAGTTAATAAAAGTTCACTAGAAAATATTGAATTGGAAGTGATTGTTTATCCGAGCACTCAATAAACAGAATAAATTGAATAAACAATGAACTAAACTCAATGAAAAAAGTTCTCTCTTGTTGATTAAGAGGAGAGCTTTTTTTGTCTGTGTTTCATTACAATAGATAAAATGGTTTATCGGCGCAAGCACTTCGATCCGATTATTTTAAAGAAAAGCTTTAAGTTGAAGGGGACGTTTTTGGATAATTCTAATGAGACAAAGAGTAGCTGATCCAGTCAATACTTCTTTTAATAAGAGATATTTACTGTAAATAGTTGACGAAATGGAATTAAATTTATAGTATTATGTTTTGAAGCCAGTTAATGAAAAAGGGGCGAAACCAAATGGCGAAGCGCATTGATCGAATTTATACGTATGTCAAAGAAAAAACGGCTCATCTAAAACCGATTGAATATGATCAAGGGGTCACAACGAAAGAGATAGCTGAGGTTTTAGGAATCCAACGGACCAATAGTAGTAAAGATTTGAATCAGTTGGTACGTGAAGGAAAATTGTTGAAAACCGATGGACGACCTGTACGTTACATATATCAAAAAAATGTTGCCTATGAACAACCGACCGCCAAACATGTCATAAGCTATAAAGAAGAAAGAGTACCAGTAGAAAAAGCAAGGATTCAGATTGATACGAAAGATATTTTTGCTAAGATCATTGGTGCAAATGGGAGTATGAAAAACTCGGTTGAGCAAGCGAAAGCCGCCATTTTATATCCGCCGAGAGGTCTGAATTGTTTGATCACTGGACCAACTGGATCGGGGAAAACCTACTTTGCACATGCGATGTTTCATTTTGCCAAAGCCAATCACGTCATTAGTGAAGACAACGAGTTGATCGTCTTTAACTGTGCCGACTACGCTAATAACCCGGAATTATTGATGAGTCACTTGTTTGGGTATGTCAAAGGTGCTTTTACTGGAGCAGAAGAGGAAAAAACCGGAATCATTGACCAAGCAGATGGAGGAATGTTGTTCCTAGATGAAATTCACCGGTTACCACCTGAAGGGCAAGAAATGATCTTTTACTTCATGGATCATGGTACCTATAGTCGATTAGGAGAAACAACAAAATCTCATGAAGCAAATGTTCGGATCGTGGGTGCAACAACTGAGGACCCTGGTTCTTCTCTATTAGAGACCTTTGTTCGGAGAATACCGATCAATATCAAGTTGCCATCTTTTGAAAAACGCCCTGCAAATGAAAAAATCGACCTGGTTAAAATTATGATCGCCCATGAAGCCAACCGTATCCAACGGCAAATTTCGCTAACTGAAGATGTTGTTAAAGCGTTGATCGGTAGTGTAACCTATGGGAACATCGGTCAGTTGAAATCGAATATCCAATTGATTTGCGCTCGTGGTTTTTTAAATCATATCAATTCTCCAGAAATCTCGATTACGATCGATGATTTGACGGAAGGGATTAGAAGTGGATTGATCCAATTAGCAAGTAATCGAGTAGCGATGTCCGAACTATCGAAGCTATTGGAGCCCAAAATTACGGTGTATCCTAACGACACAATCATGAAGATTCAATCTGATTCTTATGAACTACCCTATAATCTTTATGACATTATTGGGGACAAAGCAGCACTATTAAAGTCTGACGGATTAGATCAAGAAGCCATCAATCATTTTATTTCAACGGATATCAACATCCATTTGAAATCTTTTTACAAGGATCATGGATTCTCGTTCAATGCCGATAACAAACTAGCTGAGTTTGTTGATCCTAAAATCATCGAAGTCACCAATCAAATATATATAATGGTAAAAAATGCCTTGCCATATGAGTTTCAGCAAAATTTTATCTACGCAATGAGTCTGCATATCAGTTCTTTTTTAAAAAGAATCAATATCGGTGAAGAGCGCCATACGAATGATAATATACGTGAAATGGCAATTGATTTTCCAGTGGAATATGAAGTAGCGAAAGAAGTTAGAAAGTATATTGAGGAGTATTTCCAAGTAACGATTCCAGATAGCGAAGATTACTATCTCACTGTCTTGCTTGTGTCGCTAAGGGCAAATCAAGCAAGCGGTCGTATTGGGGTAGTCGTGGCAGCACATGGTAATAGTACAGCAAGCAGCATGGTTCAAGTGGTCCAACAATTATTAGATGCAGACAATGTACGAGCGGTCGATATGCCATTGGATATGGATCCTAAAACGGCGCTTAGTCGGATCGAACGAATGGTGCAAGAGGTGGATGAAGGCAGTGGAACGATCTTATTAGTGGATATGGGTTCGCTTGCTTCATTTAATTCTCAGATTCAGCGAGATACAGGAATTCCTGTGCGGACAGTTGACATGGTGACGACCTCTTTGGTATTAGAGACGGTTCGCAAAGTTTCTGTGTTAGGTACGGATTTAGATATGTTATACGATTCCTTGAAAAATTTCCGTGGTTATGCAGAAATTTCGATGGAAAAAACACCTGAACCGACCGCTCTCAGAAAAAAAGCCATCTTAGCTATTTGTGCATCTGGTGAAGGAACCGCACAACGAATCAAAGAATTGATCGAACGTTCTGTAAGTAAACGGCAAGATGTCGAGTTGACTGTTTTGGCACTCTCTGTTTTAGAATTGGAAAAAGAATTGCCTAAATTAATCGAAAATTACCAAGTCATTGCGACTACTGGAATTACAGATCCGCAGATTGCTGCGCCATTTATTCCATTGGAGCGGTTTATCGATCAAAATATCGAGTTGATTTTAGATCAATTATTACTTGAGGCAGAATTAGATGAAACAGAAGAAGTGCCATTGAGTGAAGAAACTGCAAAACAGACTTGTGTGAAATTTATTGAACAAAATTTTACATTTATCAATGGAACCAAATTGATTGATCCTTTATGGAATTTTAGTGATCAAGTGTCTGAGAAGCTATCGATTGAGAATCATGGATATAGTTTTAAAATCAATTTAGTTTTACACACAGTGGGGATGATTGAACGGATTTTATTAAACGAGCCATTGAATGTTGAATCAGACGAACTGGAAAAAGCGATGGAAGATCCATTGTTTTCGTCTATCCAACAATTGTTATCCCCGTTGGAAAAGACCATCAGATTTGAAACACCTTCATCTGAAGTTTATTATTCATTAAAGCTGATTCGTAATGAATTGGCAAAAAATGAATACACTAAATGAAAAATACACAAAAAAGATACACTGTTGTTAGTGTATCTTTTTTGTGTATTGCTTCGAAACGCCTTAAAACCCTTTAGTGTATTGATAAAAAGTTGGCACGGTTCTTGCTTTTATATAAATGTGCCAATAGATGGTTATACACACAGAAAATGAGAGGGGTTTCTGTGAAGTAGTTTAACAAAAGGAGATTTGCTGATGGATATTCGGTTAGCGCGTATAGATGATCGTTTGATCCATGGACAAGTTGCAACGGTCTGGTCAAAATTGACCGGCGTGGAACGCATCATTGTTATTAGTGATTTAGTAGCCCAAGATAAATTGAGAAAGTTTCTTTTAAAAGAAGCTGCTCCACCGGGAATCATCGCAAATGTGATCACGGTGAAAAAAATGATTCAAGTTTATCAAAGCGGTTTACTAGCAACGACGAAAGTGATGCTTTTATTCACTAATCCTCAAGACGTTGAGAAAATTGTCTTAAGTGGTGTACAGCTGGATTCATTGAATATCGGTGGGATGAGTTTTTCTGAGGGGAAGACGATGATTACAAATTTTGTGTCAGTCGACCATAAAGATATTGCATCGTTCCAATTCTTGAATCAGCAAGGTGTAGAATTAGAAATTCGCAAAGTACCCGCAGATAGAAAGATCCTTTTGATGGAATTACTAGCAAAAGCCAAAAAGGCATAATATTGTTGTTGGAAAATGGTCAAATTCATCTGTTGTAATGGTTAGCAATTATTTTAATATTTGATTTGTTACAACAAAAAGAAGTAGGAGGTATAAATATGGTAGGGATTATCCTTGCAAGTCATGGACAATTTGCTGAAGGTATCTTGCAATCAGGTTCAATGATTTTTGGCGAACAAGAAAACGTCAAAGCAGTCATTTTAAAACCAAGCGAAGGTCCAGATGACTTGAGAGCCAAATTAGAAGAGGCTGTTGCTTCTTTTGATAATCAAGACGAAGTATTGTTCTTAGTTGATTTATGGGGCGGAACACCGTTCAATCAATCAAACACATTGTTTGAAGAACACAAAGACAAATGGGCAATTGTTAGTGGTTTGAACTTGCCTATGTTGATCGAAGCTTATGCGTCACGTTTTTCAATGGAATCTGCTCAAGAAATTGCAGCACATATCATTGAAACAGCAAAAGATGGTGTGAAAGTGAAGCCAGAAGAGCTTGAACCACAAGAAGCACCAAAAGCAGAAGTTTCTGATGGACAACCTAAAGGTGCATTACCCGAAGGAACAGTAGTTGGCGACGGTAAGATTAAATATGTTTTAGCACGTGTTGACTCACGTTTATTACATGGTCAAGTTGCTACTGCATGGACAAAAGCTGTTCAACCAAATCGGATCATCGTTGTTTCAGATGCTGTATCAAAAGATGATTTACGTAAGAAATTGATCGAACAAGCTGCTCCTCCAGGGGTTAAAGCAAACGTTATCCCAATTTCTAAAATGATCGAAGTTGCTAAAGATCCAAGATTTGGGAATACAAAAGCTTTGCTATTGTTTGAAAATCCTGAAGACGTGTTGACAGCTGTTGAAGGCGGCGTTGACATCCAAGAATTAAACGTAGGTTCAATGGCCCACTCAGTTGGGAAAGTTGTCGTAAGTAAAGTTTTATCAATGGGCCCTGAAGACGTAGAGGCATTTGAAAAACTAGAAAGCAAAGGAGTTAAATTTGATGTACGTAAAGTACCAAATGACTCTCGCGACAATATGGACGAAATTCTTAAAAAAGCTAAGTCTGAATTATCTAAAGCATAATTCAAAAAACTAATATTTATAGGAGGCTTATCATGTCTATTATTTCAATGATTTTAGTCGTATTCGTTGCCTTTCTAGCAGGGATGGAAGGGATTCTGGATGAATTCCAATTTCATCAACCTCTAGTGGCATGTACATTAATAGGTTTAGTAACAGGTAACCTTGAAGCAGGTATCGTATTAGGTGGTACTCTTCAAATGATCGCTCTTGGCTGGGCAAATATCGGAGCTGCTGTAGCACCAGATGCTGCATTGGCATCAGTTGCATCTGCAATTATTTTAGTATTAGGTGGTCAAGGTGTTCGAGGCGTTCCATCAGCTATTGCTATCGCAGTACCACTTGCTGTTGCTGGTTTGTTCTTAACAATGATCGTACGTACAATCGCTGTTCCTATCGTTCACTTGATGGATGCTGCTGCTGAAGAAGGTAACATCCGCAAAGTTGAAATGTGGCACATCATTGCAGTATGTTTACAAGGTATCCGTATTGCAATTCCTGCTGGAGCATTATTATTCATCCCAGCTCAAACTGTTCAATCTTTCTTAGAATCAATGCCTGCATGGTTAACAGACGGTATGGCTATTGGTGGGGGAATGGTTGTTGCTGTAGGTTACGCATTAGTAATCAACATGATGGCAACTAAAGAAGTATGGCCATTCTTCGTTATCGGTTTTGTTGTAGCTGCAATTACTCAATTAACATTGATTGCCCTAGGTGCTTTAGGTGTTGCTTTAGCTCTTATCTACTTGAACCTTTCTAAAATGGGAGGCTCTTCAAATGGTGGCGGAGGAAGCAACTCAGGTGACCCTCTAGGCGACATTTTGAATGACTATTAATCTTGAAGGAGGAAAATAAAAATGGCAGAAGAAAAAATTACTTTATCTAAAAGAGACCGTTTAGCTGTTGCATGGCGTTCTACCTTCATTCAAGGTTCATGGAACTATGAACGTATGCAAAATGGTGGTTGGGCTTTCTCAATGATCCCAGCAATCAAAAAATTATACAAAACGAAAGAAGAGCGCACAGCAGCTCTTAAACGTCACTTAGAATTTTTCAACACACATCCATATATTGCTTCACCTATCTTGGGTGTTACGCTAGCATTAGAAGAAGAACGCGCAAATGGCGCTCCTGTTGACGATGTAGCGATCCAAGGGGTTAAAGTTGGTATGATGGGACCTCTTGCTGGTGTTGGTGACCCAGTATTCTGGTTTACTGTTCGTCCGATGTTAGGAGCTCTTGGTGCTTCTCTAGCAATGGGTGGTAATATTCTTGGACCAATCATCTTCTTCTTAGGTTGGAACATTATTCGTTGGTCATTCATGTGGTATACACAAGAATTTGGTTATAAAGCTGGTTCTAAAATCACAGATGATTTATCTGGTGGATTATTGCAAGACGTAACAAAAGGTGCATCTATCTTAGGGATGTTCGTATTAGCCGCCTTAGTACAGCGGTGGGTATCGATTAAATTCTTGCCAGTTGTATCAACTGTTAAGTTAGATAAAGGTGCTTACATTGAGTGGGATAAATTACCTGCTGGTGGCGAAGGAATCAAGAGTGCTTTTGAACAAGTAAACAGTGGTCTAGCACTTAGTCCTGAAAAAGTAACAACTTTACAAGATAACTTAGATCAATTGATCCCAGGGTTAGCTGCTTTAGCATTGACATTACTATGCATGTGGTTATTGAAGAAAAAAGTTTCTCCAATTGTCATTATCTTAGGTCTATTTGTTGTCGGTGTAGTTGGCCATGTTGTTGGTCTTTTATAATAAGAATCTAGCTCGGGCGTAGCCCCGAGCTTTTTTTATCAAAAAGTGGATGCTGCTTGAGATTTCAACATTGAAACGATAGTATACTAGATAGATAAAATAATAGGAGTGATTAAATGGTTCAATCAATCAATACAAAAGTTGATTTGGTAATTGATGCCACTGCGTTTACTGGTTTGACTGATTATGGGAAAATCATGATTGGAGACCGAGGATTCGAATTTTATCATGCAAGAGACACTCGGAAATTTGTTCAAATCCCTTGGGAAGAGATTGATTACGTCATCGCATCCGTTATGTTCAAAGGAAAATGGATTCCGCGCTATGCCATTCAAACAAAGAAAAATGGTACATATACATTTTCTTCTAAAGAACCCAAAAAAGTACTTCGCGCTATCAGAAAATACGTAGATCCTAGTCGTATGGTTCAATCCTTGAGCTTTTTTGATGTAGTGAAACGTGGTGTCAAAAGTATCTTCAAACGCAAGTAGAAAAACACGAATGGATGCTCTTCGCAGCATGTCATTCGTGTTTTGTTTTGTGTTTCGCTTTTTCTTTTGTGTGCGGTGTCATTATCTAGGTCAGCTTCAACGCTGGTTCAATCATTTGCTCCTAATAATTTTCCTATGCTAGAATGAAACTGTAAAGAAGGAGGTTATTAGTATGGGTTGGATATGGACTTTAATCGTTGGTGCAGTCATCGGAGCCATTGCTGGAGCAATTACCAGTAAAGGAAATTCTATGGGTTGTATCACAAATATCATTGCTGGATTGATTGGTTCAAGTATCGGTCAAGCAATTTTTGGTAACTGGGGACCACATGCAGCTGGTATGGCACTTATTCCATCAATTTTAGGCGCAGTTATTTTAGTGGCAGTTGTTTCATTCTTTTTTGGGAAACGATCATAATCAAATAGATTAACGCTTAGCCAATAGTTTTGCAGATAGAAGTAAATAGTTAAGGCAGATCTGAAACTGATTTGTCTTAACTATTTTTGTTTTACTAAGTTTATTAAGAAAATTTGTTTTATCTGCTGTGTCAGAAAGAAAATTTGCTATAATAGAAAAAAGAGAGCAAAGAAAGAAGGAATTTCATTTATGATGCTACGAGTAGAAAAATTGCGTAAAAAGATGCAAGAAGAAAATTTAGATTCATTTTTGATCACTAGTCCATACAATCTTCGTTACTTGACTAATTTTACTGGTACGACAGGCTTAGCGGTCATCACATTGGAAAAAGCCTTTTTTATTACTGACTTTCGTTATACCGAGCAAGCAGCAGCTCAAGCTCAAGGATTTGAGATCATCAAAAATGTAGGACCGATTTTTGAAGAAGTAGCTGACTTAGTTCAAAAAGAAGGACTACGTGAACTTGGTTTTGAAGAAACAACTGTTTCCTTCTTAGAATATTCGGTATTAGAAGAGATCATTGATGCGCAACTGATTCCTATTTCGGGCATGATTGAAGAACTTCGAGAAATCAAAGACGAAGAAGAAATTGCGATTATTGAAAAAGCTTGTAGTATTGCAGATTTGGCATATGACCATATTCTCAAGATGATTCAACCGGGAATGACAGAGATCGAAGTTGCCAACCAATTAGATTTTTATATGCGTTCACTTGGAGCGTCAGGTGTTTCTTTTGAAACAATCGTTGCTAGTGGTTTACGCTCAGCTATGCCACATGGAGTTGCTAGCAAAAAAATCATTGAACAAGGCGATTTGATCACAATAGATTTTGGATGCTACTATGAAGGTTATGTTTCTGATATGACACGAACATTTGCGATTGGTGACCCAGGAGAACAATTAAAAGAAATTTATCAAATCGTTCTTGAAGCCCAACTAGCAGTTCTGGAAGTAGCTAAACCAGGAGTTACCGGTAAGCAACTAGATGCTGTAGCTAGAGATTACATTACGAAACATGGTTATGGCGAAGCTTTTGGACACTCAACAGGACATGGAATTGGCTTAGAGATCCATGAAGGACCCAATGTTTCAGTTCGAGCTGAGAAACAATTTGTTCCAGGAAATATTATTACCGACGAACCAGGCATTTACTTACCAGGTATCGGTGGCGTTAGAATCGAAGATGATTTATTGATTACTTCTGATGGAAATCGCGTGTTGACGCATTCACCAAAAGAGTTGATTATTTTATGATGAGCGTAGCCTAAAGCATCATTCACTCAGACTTTGTTATAGAAAATCACTTGATTTAATGATACACTATAGAAGACAGCAAGCTTTGAAAACAAAGCGTAATTTGTTTGAGAAAAAGACTCTCAAATAGGCAAGTGAACAGTTTACCTTTATACGTTTCGAATGAAGAATAAGTGAAAGAACGGTTCATTCGTAGGCAACAATCTGTGTAGAGGCAAAAGGAGGAATAGATAAAATGGCAGAGGACAAAAATTTAATTTTGAATGCGACTCAAGAGCTTGGTGAAATTGTCATTGCGCCAGAAGTCATTGAAGTGATTATTGGTATCGCTGCTTCAAAAGTAGAAGGCGTTTATGGGATGCGTGGAACATTTGCCAGCAACGTAACGGAATTATTAGGGCGTGCAGCGCATGGTAAAGGGGTCTATTTAGTAAATGATGAAGATGGGTTAAAAGTAGATCTTTATTGCTATTTAGAATATGGGGTTTCTGTTCCCAGAGTAGCGATGGAAATGCAAGAACGCGTGAATCAGCAAGTTCTTTTCATGACAGACATTGCTTTAGCAGAAGTCAATGTTCATGTGGTAGCAGTCGTACCGGAAAAACTAGAACAACCAGCAATTGAAGAACTTTTTGAAGACGAAGAGGAAGAAAATGAATAAAGAATTATCAAGACACGAAATTCGTGAAATGGCTTTACAAGCATTATTTCCATTAGATTTTAATGCTGATTTGACCAAAGAAGACGCAATTTTCCATGCAATTGAATTGGATCACAAAGAAATGATCAATGAAGAGGAGTCAGAGTTTGTTCCTGTTTATTTAGATACATTGGTTGGCGGTGTGTGTGCGAAAAAAGGCGAATTAGACCAAACCATTGAGAAGCACCTCAAAGGAAACTGGCGCATCAATCGTATCTCTAAGATGGATTTGATCATCTTGCGTATCGCCATCTTTGAAATGAAGTACATTGAAGATGTACCATCCGCAGTCGCATTGAATGAAGCCATTGAATTAGCCAAAACTTTTAGTGATGATCAATCACGTAAGTTTGTCAACGGTGTATTATCTAATGTTTTAAAAGAGATTGAAGCTGGGGCATAGTCCCAGCTTTTTTCTATGAAAACAAGGAAACGGGTTCTAAAAGCTTGTTTATCTATGGTAGAATGAAAGCACAAAAAAATCTGGGAGTGATCGTATGGCAGAATTGATTAATGGAAAAGAACTAGCTGAAAAAATGCAAGCAGAGATTGCGATAAAAGTGAGCGAATTAAAAACAAAATCGATCTCCCCCGGATTGGTCGTTTTATTAGTAGGAGAAAATCCAGCCAGTCAGGTTTATGTACGTAATAAAGAACGTTCCGCAAAATCAATCGGGATCCATTCAAAAGTTGAACGTTACCCAAGCACGATCTCTGAAGAAACGTTGTTAGCTGAAATCGAAAAATATAATCAAGACCCAAATTTTCACGGGATTCTTGTTCAGTTGCCATTGCCGAAACACATTGATGAAGAAAAAGTCTTATTAGCAATTGATCCTAAAAAAGATGTAGATGGTTTTCATCCAATGAATTTAGGACGATTATTAGCTGGTAACCCGGATAAGATTCCTTGTACGCCATATGGCATCATGAAAATGTTCGCAGCTTATGATATCGATTTGGCAGGGAAGCGGGCGCTGGTAATCGGACGTAGCAATATTGTAGGGAAACCAATGGCACAATTATTATTGATGGCAGATGCTACAGTAACGATTGCTCATTCAAAAACGGCTAACCTTGCTGAACTTGCAAAAGAAGCTGATATTTTAGTCGTAGCGATTGGGCGAGGCCATTTTGTTACTAAGGAATTTATCAAACCAGGCGCAGTGGTGATCGATGTTGGTATGAATCGTGATGAGCATGGGAAATTGATCGGTGATGTAAAATTTGATGAAGTAGAACCTTTAGCAAGCTATATCACTCCAGTCCCTAAAGGAGTAGGACCTATGACGATTACGATGCTGATGTATCAAACCGTGCTGGCTGCTGAAGCAGGTGAGTAGATGACACAAGAATATTTAACAGTAACCACATTAACCAAGTATTTAAAAAGGAAATTTGATGTAGACCCTTATCTTGAAAGGGTCTATTTAACAGGTGAAATCTCGAATTTTCGTTTGAGAGCAAATGCACATCAATATTTTAGTTTAAAAGATGACCATGCGAAAATCTCAGCAATCATGTTCAAAGGTGCATTTCAAAAATTACGTTTTCAACCTAAAGAAGGGATGAAAGTATTAGTTGTCGGACGGATTTCTCTTTATGAAGCTTCTGGTTCTTATCAGATTTACGTTGAACACATGGAACCTGATGGTGTAGGAGCGCTATATCAAGAATTAGAAGAACGAAAAGAAAAATTGCGAAAAGAAGGTCTTTTTAAGCCGGAACATAAGCAAGCTCTTCCACGTTTTCCAAAAAGAATTGCAGTTTTGACCAGTCCAAGCGGTGCAGTTATCCGAGATATCATCACAACTGTCAAAAGACGTTACCCCATCGCCCAACTCGTCCTATTCCCAACGGTGGTGCAAGGAAATCAAGCAGCTGACAATATCGTTGAAAATATCCGTCGTGTTGAAGAATTGGGAGATTTCGACACGATGATCATTGGACGTGGCGGCGGATCGATTGAAGACTTGTGGCCATTTAATGAAGAAAGAGTAGCACGTGCCATTTTTGAGGCACGAACACCTGTGATTTCTTCAGTTGGGCATGAGACGGATACTACTATTGCTGATTTAGCAGCAGATGTACGAGCAGCCACACCGACGGCGGCAGCTGAATTAGCTGTTCCTGTTTTATCTGAAGTATTATTGAAGCTGAAAGAACGGCAAGCAAGGCTTGAACAGGCCTTTTTGCGTCAAATTCAACGCAAACAAGAACGTTTTGAACGAGCAAAACAATCATATGTTTTCCGTCAACCGGAACGTCTGTATGAAGGACAAACAATTAAGCTTGATCAGTTCAAACAGCGCTTGTTCCAAGCGACACAACAAATTTATCATTTGAAAGAAAAACAAACGGTTCGCTTGAACCATCAGTTGGCACAAGTTGCACCGACTTATCGAGTGAAATCTGCCAAGCAAGAAACAGACTACTTAGAGAAGCGGTTAGCTGAAAAAATGGAACAATATATGCAGAGCCAGCAGCAACGTTTCCAACAAGCGATTCAATCATTAGATTTGCTTAGTCCGTTGAAAATCATGGGGCGAGGATACAATTACACAACAATCGAAGGTCGTGTCGTGAAAAGTGTGACAGAGATGAAGCCTGAGGATACGATCACGATCCATTACCAAGACGGACAAGTGAATGCTACGGTACAAGAAGTAGAAGAAGGAGAATGATCAATATGGAAAATCCGACATTTGAGGAATCATTACAAGAATTAGAAAAAATTGTCATGGAATTAGAACAAGGTGATGTACCTTTAGAATCTGCTTTAGATGCTTTTAAACGAGGAATGGAATTAAGTAAGCATTGCCAAGATACTTTAACTAAAGCTGAAAAAACCTTGACGAAAATGATGTCAGAGGCAAATGAAGAAGTTACTTTTGAAGGAAATGAGGAAGCATAATGAAGTTGGCTGATTTTTCAACGATCCATCTATCTTCTGTAGAAGAAGAAATTGTTTCTTTTCTAAATGACTACACTTCTGATGAACAGTTGAAAGAAAGTATGCTTTATTCCGTTCGCGCTGGAGGCAAACGGATTCGTCCTTTGCTTTTACTGAGTACAGTAGCTGCGTTTGGCGAATCGATCAATACAACAACTTATCAAGTAGCAGCTGCTTTGGAAATGATCCACACGTATTCGTTGATTCACGATGATCTTCCGGCAATGGACAATGATGATCTACGCCGCGGGAAACCAACAAACCATAAAATCTACGGGGAAGCACTGGCTATTTTAGCAGGAGATGGGTTATTGACAGGTGCCTTTCAACTCATCAGTATGGCTCATTTAGCGAACTCACCAAAACTTTTACTGCTGCAACAATTAGCAATCAATGCGGGAACCCAAGGGATGGTTGCTGGTCAAGCAGCGGATATCGAGGGAGAAACAAAACAATTAACATTAGAGGAATTAATGTTTATCCACGAAAGAAAAACTGGTCGCTTGATGCACTACGCTTTATTAGCGGGAGGAGTATTAGCAAACCAACCGGAGGAAGTTTTAGCTAGCCTACAAAAATTAGCCAGTCATCTAGGCCTTGCTTTTCAAATTCGTGATGATCTGCTCGATGTGGTTAGCACGACTGAAGTATTAGGTAAAACAGCTGGTAAAGATGCTAAAATGGAAAAAACGACTTATCCAGGTTTATTAGGTATCGAAGAAACAAAAAGCGCACTTGAAAATGAGATTGATGCGGCGAATCGAATGATTGATCAGTTAGAACAAACGGTATGTTCATTCGATGGACAACTTTTACGTCAATTAGTTCAGCAATTCAGTGTATAGAAATGGAGAAAAAAATGGAAAAAGAACGCGTAGACGTTTTAGCAGTCAAGCAAGGCTTGTTTGAAACGAGAGAGCAAGCCAAACGTTCAGTTATGGCTGGTTTGATCTATAACGAAAAAAATGAACGTTTCGATAAGCCAGGGGAAAAAATCCCTGTAAGTAGTGAATTACAGATCAAAGGCAAAAAATTACCTTATGTTTCTCGTGGAGGATTGAAATTAGAAAAGGCACTAAAGGTCTTTGATTTATCTGTAGAAGGAAAAATATTATTGGATATTGGAGCATCAACGGGTGGTTTTACCGATGCGGCTTTACAAAATGGTGCAAAAATGAGTTATGCTCTGGATGTTGGGTATAATCAATTAGCTTGGAAAATCAGACAAGATGAACGAGTTGTAGTAATGGAAAGAGCGAATTTTCGTTATGCCAAACCAGAAGATTTTCAAGAAGGAACCCCAGAGATTGCCGTCATCGATGTATCATTCATTTCTTTACGTTTGATGTTAGTGCCATTACACGAAATTTTAGTTGACGGTGGCGAAGTGATTGCTTTGATCAAACCACAATTTGAAGCGGGGAAAGAAGCAGTTGGCAAGAATGGGATCGTTCGTGACCCTCAAACACATGTACAAGTGATTGAGGATATTTTACACTTTGCTGCGATGCATGGGTATGATGTATTAGATTTAAGTTATTCGCCAATAACCGGTGGAGAGGGGAACATTGAATTTTTAGCCCATTTGAAAAAAGTTTCTGATCAAGGAACGTTATCTCCAGATGTGGCGCCCGAAAAGATCGTCCAAGAAGCCCACAACCAGTTTAACCACAAATAATGTCGGGCAAGCAATAAAGAAGACAGCGGATTCTTCTTTATTAAGCGTTTGAAATAAGCTATCATAGTAAGGAAGAATACGTAAAGGAGCGAAGAACGTATGCGAAAAAAAGATCGGCATCGTTTGATTACCCGGCTACTAAATGAAAATGATATCAGAAAACAAGAAGAATTTGTGGAGATCCTGAAAAACAAAGGGATTTCAGTGACGCAGGCAACGATTTCCAGAGATATCAAAGAACTTAAACTCATCAAAGTTCCTGCAGCTGATGGAGGTTATCGCTATAGTCTTCCTGCAGAAACTACTGAAGACGTTAGTACGAAATTAGAAAAGTTATTGAAAGATGCATTTGTGGCTGTTGATCAAATGGAAAAATTTGTCATTTTAAAAACTTTACCAGGCAACGCTTCTGCTGCGGCTAATTTAATTGATAAACGATATAAAAAAGAATTGTTTTCCATCATTAATGATGACGATAATGTGTTGATGATCACACGAACAGAAGAAGATGCAGTTGCATTGAAAATGGATTTTTTACATTACCTTTGAGTTGAGGAGTGGTTGCCTTGTTACAAGAGATCAGTATTACTAATTTTGCGATTATTCCGGAATTGCATTTGTCTTTCCATAAAGGAATGACAGCTCTAACTGGCGAGACCGGGGCAGGTAAATCGATTATCATTGATGCCCTTGGATTACTGGCTGGTGGTAGAGGCTCCAGTGATTATATTCGCCAAGGAGCCGATAAGTGTATCTTAGAAGGGTTGTTTGAATGGCCAAGTCAAGAAGGATTTACTGAATTGATGGAAGAACTTGGCATCGAATCAGATGGTGATAACTTGATTGTTCGTCGTGATATGGCATTAACGGGTAAAAATGTCTGCCGAGTCAATGGACATATTGTTACGCTGGCAAACCTTAGAAGGATCGGAAGTTATCTAGTTGATATTCAAGGACAAAATGAACACCAGGAGCTATTACAACCAGAAGCCCATTTAAATTTATTGGATCGTTTTGGTGATCGTACTTTTCAACAACAAAAGAAAAAATATCAAAAAGAGTATGCTATCTATCGTGAGCTCGAACGAAAAATGCGGAAAGTCCAACAAAATGAAAAATCATTTGTTCAACGGATCGACATGCTTCATTTTCAACAAGAAGAAATCGCAGCAGCTGATTTACAAGTTGGCGAAGAGGAACAGTTAAGCGAGGAAAGAGAAAAATTAAGCAATTATCAAAAGATCGTGGATAGTTTTGCTAGTGGTTATAGTGCATTGAGTGCGGGAGAACCCAGTAGTGTGGATAACGTTGGTTTAGCTGTTTCTGAACTACAAAGCATTGCTCATCTAGATAATGAATATGAAGCAATCGTTGAGAATGTTCAAAGTGCTTATTATTTACTTCAAGATGCCATTGGTGACATGAGTCGCCAAATCGATCTGTTGGAATTGGATGAAAACCGATTAGAAGAAGTCAATCAACGGCTTGAATTGATTCGTCAGTTGAAACGCAAATATGGGGAGTCAGTGGAAGCAATCCTTGATTATTACGAAGAAATCACTAAAGAACTGGATTCTTCTGATTTCTCAGAAGGTCAACTAGAAAAAATGCAACTGGAATTAACTAAAAAAGAAACGTTCTTGCAAGAACAAGCATTAGCACTGCATAAAACAAGAAAAAAAATCGCTAAAGAACTAGAAAAATCAATCTTAACGGAATTAAAAAGTCTATATATGGAAAACACGGAGTTTGAAGTCCGTTTTTCATCTGAAAAAAATGGACAATTAGATGCTAATGGATTGGACCAAGTGGAATTTTACATAACCACAAATCCTGGAGAGCCATTGAAGCCATTAGTAAAAGTTGCCTCGGGTGGGGAACTATCACGTATGTTGTTGGCGTTAAAAACTATTTTTTCTTCAGAACAAGGTGTGACTAGTATCATTTTTGATGAAGTGGATACAGGAGTAAGCGGCCGAGTTGCCCAAGCGATTGCAGATAAGATCTCACAGATCTCATGTCACTCACAAGTTTTGTGTATTACCCATCTACCGCAAGTCGCTGCAGTTGCCGATTTTCAATACTATATTCAAAAAGAAGTCATTGATGGGCGTACCCAAACATCGGTTACCGAACTACAACCCACACAACGAGAAACCGAAATTGCCCGAATGTTAGCTGGAAGTGAAATTACCCCACTAACAGTCGAGCATGCCAAAGAATTATTACGCTTAGCAAGTAAATAGAAAAATAGGTAGAAGCCTGAGCAGTCTAAGAGAAGAGGATTCTTAGAATGAACAGTTATTTGACTCAGAGATGCCACTTGTATGGCAGCAACTAAAACGACACTTGGCTTTCTTATAAAAAACGAACCATTAGCAAGCGAACATTCTTTCCTAGCAAGGTAAAAAAACAAGTCCCGCACTTCTTTTTGGGAAGTGCGGGACTTGTTGGTTTTTAAGCCATTCTTACATGACACTCATAACTGCAGTCAAGACAACTGAACCAATCGTTAAGATCAACATGGTCCAAACAACGAATTTAGTGATTTTTGAAAAAGTACTTGTTTGTTTATTCTCGCGCATAATTTTTACCTCGAAATTTTTTAGTTGTCTTTAGTTTAACTCCTTTTACTTTTCTTCACAAGGGGACGGTTACAAAAACTTTCCCTTTTTTAAATAATAAGCAGTAGCGATACTGATAAAAATCATCAGTAGAATAATCCATAAAAACGCATCGTCCCTTCCTGCAATAGGAAGCTTGATATTCATTCCATATAGACTACCAATGATGGTCGGGATCGTCAAGATGATCGTTAGAGAAGTTAAAATTTTCATAATATTGTTTAGATTATTAGAAACAATCGCTGAAAAGGTTTGATTCATTTGTTCAACTAGTTTTAATTGAATTCGAGCGGTAGTGCGTGATTGTTCGGTTTCAATAATCACATCATGGAGATGATTTTTTAAAGCGTGGTTTTCTTGAATCGTTTTGTTTTTTACTAAGGTTTTTAAAGTGGTCAAGTTAGCCGTTGTTGCTTCTTTGAAATAAACCAAGCTTTTTTGGATATCCATGATTTGATAAAGTTGACTATTTTCTGTTGAGACACGCAATTGTTTTTCCAAGACATCGCATTGTGATTGTAAGGTGCTGAGATAAGTATTGTAAGAAAAAGTAATTTGCCACAATAATTGCATGAAGATATTTAAGTTGGCTGGTAAATCATTTTCAGCAAAAGCTTGACTAAATACTTTTTTCAAAAAGAGTGGTTCATGATTCGTAATTGTGATAAGCTTTTTTTTAGGTGTCACAATAATAGAAAAAGGGTAAGTATCTACTTGAAAATAGCCGCTTGGGCTTGTTTTTGGAAACGGGTATTGCAATAATAATAACGCTGGTTTTGTTAATTTGGTCTGATTAAATTCTTCTTCTCGTGAATTTTCAGCATCGTCTAAAATAGAAGTAATGTAATCAGACGGAATTTGAAATTGGTGTGTGATTTGCTGGATTTCATCTTCACTCGGACGTTCGACGCAATACCAAATCGTCTCTGCTGTTTCTTTTTGAGTATTGACCAATTGTCGATCCTCGATAGAAAAATACTTGATCATTTTTGAACCTCCTAATACGCTCTTTCATCTATTATAACGAATATCAGAATAGAACACAGTGAAAGAGCTTGGAAAATGGGATTGGCTAGGAACAGGAAAAAGGTAGTATTAAAGGAGTGGACTCATACAATTTGGATTAGATTTTTATCTAAGAAGTAAAAATAGTAGAAAACTTTATAAATTTAAAATAAATGAAATAGTTGTGTAAAATACATCAGGTATACTTGAACCAACTATGAAAGGGAGTTTTGTTAGATGGGCACTTTTACGCCACTTGTTTTATTTTGGTATATCTTTCCAGCCATCGTGTTGTTTGGCTGTAATTTTTTAGTGAAAATTTTTTCATTAGATCGTCGTTTTAAAATCAAAGCGCCTGATCTTGCCGTTCCTTTTTTATGGGGAGGGATGCATGCATTGTCACGCAATTCTGCGACAGTTTCCTTCTTGCCTTTCTTTATGATTTCACTTTTGTTGATGGCGATTTGTATCGCTGTATTCCAGGCGTATTACTATGATGAAATTATCTATTCACGTTATCTTAAAATGACTTGGCGCTTAGCTTTCTTGTTAACAAGTGGTTTTTATGTCGTTTTAATCGTCTTAAATCTTCTCTCGTATCTTTGATAAAAAGCCAATCAAGCTGTAAAAAGACTTTTTAAAGACTTTTTACAGCTTGATTCTTAAAATTTTTTTTACTAATAAAAAAGTTATTCTCTGATTTCCCATAAAAGGTGGTAGAAAGTGGGGGATTGTGGTAGACTAATTTTAGTTAGTGGAGAGATGGGGGTAGTTTCAATGTTCATGGGCGAATTTCGGCATAATATTGATACAAAAGGTCGTATGATCGTACCTTCAAAACTTCGTGAAGAGTTAGGTGAACAATTCGTTCTCACGCGTGGATTAGATGGCTGTCTTTTTGGCTATCCAATGAAAGAGTGGGCGAATTTAGAAACAAAACTGAACGACATGCCTTTAGCGAAAAAAGATGCTCGAACTTTTGTGCGTTTTTTTTACTCGGCGGCCACTGAATGTGAATTAGATAAACAAGGACGGATCAACATTCCCAGTACATTAAGAAACTACGCTGCTTTAACGAAAGAATGTGTTGTCATTGGTGTATCCAATCGAATCGAGATTTGGGATGAGGCACGATGGCAAGAATTTTCTGAAGTGGCAGCAGAAAACTTTGATGAAATTGCTGAAAATATGATTGATTTTGGACTATAAGAATAGGAAGAGGCTGACTAATGACTGAGACATTTCAACACTATACAGTCATGTTGAAAGAAACGGTAGATGGCTTGAACATCAAACCAGATGGCATTTATGTAGACTGTACACTAGGCGGTGCCGGACATAGTGAATATCTTTTGAGCCAATTAAATACAAACGGGCACCTTTATGCATTCGATCAGGATCAAAAAGCCATTGATCATGCAAAAGTACGGTTAGCCCCATACATTGAAAAAGGTATGGTTACTTTTATCAAAGCGAATTTTCGTGAATTAGAAGCAAAGATAAAAGAGCATGTTCCTCAAGTCGATGGTATTTTGTATGATTTAGGCGTATCTTCTCCACAATTAGATGAAGCTGAACGAGGTTTTAGTTATCATCAGGATGCTCCTTTGGATATGCGTATGGATCAATCAGCACCTCTGTCAGCGTATGACGTTGTTAATGAGTATTCCTATAATGAATTAGTAAAAATCTTCTTTCGTTATGGCGAAGAAAAATTTTCTAAACAAATTGCTCGAGAAATTGAACGAGTAAGAAAAATCCATCCGATCCAAACAACTGGTGAATTAGTAGAAATCATTAAAGATGTGATTCCTGCACCAGCAAGAAGAAAAGGTGGACACCCAGCTAAACGAATTTTCCAAGCAATAAGAATTGCAGTAAATGATGAATTAGGTGCAGAAGAAGCCTCATTAGAACAGGCGATTCGGCTATTAAAAATCAATGGAAGAATCAGTGTGATCACCTTCCATTCATTAGAAGATCGAATTGTCAAAAGTATGTTCAAAGAATACAGTACCGTTCAAGATTTACCACCCGGATTACCGGTTGTTCCTGAAGAATTTCAGCCAGAGCTGAAGTTGATTAATCGAAAACCGATTCTTCCATCAGAAGAAGAACTAAGTGAAAATAATCGATCACGTAGTGCAAAATTACGGATTGCTGAAAAAATACGAGTGAAAGAGGAGTAGCGTAATGGCAGAATTAAAAAAAGTCCAAGAATATCCATATGATTTACCAGAAGTGGTTGATCAACCAGAACAACAATTGCCAGATTCAAATCAAGAAATCGTACGCCCTCAATCACCGGCTAAACGCCTAAAACATATTTCTGTTTTAGAAAAATTAGCAGTAGTAAGTATTATTTTTTCAGTGATCGCACTATGTGTCTTAACAGTCATGTTACGAACAAATATTAGTGGTGTCGAAAAAGCAATCACAACGATTCAAACAGAGATCACTCAAAAAAACCAAGAAAAAACTAGTTTAGTACAGGAAAAAAATGAATTATCACGTACTGAACGAATCAAAAAAATCGCAGAAGAAAAAGGGTTGTCAATCAATGACGACAATTTAAGGAAAGTGAAGTAAATGAGTCTTAAAAATAAATTCCGGCGGTTTATGGAAAAGAAAAATCTAAATCCGACGAACAATCGCAAAAAAGTAGGTATCATTTTATTTGCTACGAGTATTGGATTGTTCTTTTTATTTGCCGTTCGTTTTTCTTATATCGTGATCGGTGGTCACGTGGCAGGAACCTCTTTGGCAGAAAAGACCGAACAACTTTACAAAGGGAGCGAGGTCGTAAAAGCAAAACGAGGAACGATCTATGATCGGAATGGGGTCGCTTTGGCAGAAGATGCCACTTCTTACTCAATCAAAGCAATCCTTTCAAAAACTTATACTTCTGGTGACAAAAAATTGTATGCCGAAGAAAAGAACTTTGACAAAATCGCCGAGATACTAAATAAAAATCTCTCTATAGAAAAGAACGATGCCTTACAAATCTTAAAAGATGGCGCCAAAAATAATCTATATCAAGTTGAATTTGGTTCTTATGGAAAAAATATCAGTCAAGAGACCAAACAGAATATAGAAGACGATATGAAGAAAGCAGGAGTAGTCGGTCTGTATTTTGAAGATCATCCCGCACGGATGTATCCTAACGGCGAATTTGCTTCCCACTTTATCGGCTATGCTGTTCCAGATAAAAATGAAAATGGCTTAGTTGGAAAGCTCGGACTAGAAGCTGCTTATAATGATATTTTAAGTGGTAAAAATGGGAAGATCGTTTACCAAAAAGACAACTACCAAAATCCTCTACCAGGAACAGTGGCAGAAGAAGTGAAAGCAGTTGACGGACAAGATATCTATACGACGTTGGATAGTCGTTTACAAAGTTACCTTGAAACGCTTATGGATCAAGTGAATGAAGAATACCAACCAGAAGAATTAACAGCCATGTTGATGAAAGCGAAAACTGGAGAAATTCTAGCAATGGGTCAACGACCTACTTTTAATCCTGAAACGATGGAAGGTTTAACCGGCAAGGATGCTGTTTGGCGTAATTTCTTAGTGCAAGATAGCTATGAGCCTGGTTCAACTATGAAAGTCTTCACGACTGCAGCAGCGATCCAAGAAGGAAAATTCAATGAGAATGAAACGTACCAATCTGGGAAAATAAAAGTTGCTGACGCGACGATCAACGACCACGATTTTGGAGCAAAAGGAGTTCTTACGATGCGACAAGCGTTATCTTGGTCAAGTAATGTTGGGATGGTAATGCTGGAGCAACGAATGGGCGGTACTTGGTACAACTACCTACAAAAATTAGGTTTTGGTCAAAGTACTCATTCAGGTCTAGATGATGAAGTAAATGGTGCTTTGCCAACAGAAAATATCGTTGACCGCGCAATGAGTTCTTATGGGCAAGCGATTGGTGTTACAAATTTCCAAATGATGAAAGCTTTCACTTCCGTCGCAAATAATGGAACGATGATCCAACCACGCTACATCAGTAAAGTTGTAGATCCTGCAACGAATGAAGAGCGTACAACGCAAACGGAAGTATTAGGGCAACCATTTTCAAAAGAAACGACCGAAAAAGTACGAGAATATATGCGTGACGTAGTTGAAAGCGAAAATTATGGTAGTGCATATGGGGTATATAGTGTGCCGGGTTATAATGTTTCAGCTAAAACTGGTACGGCACAGATTGCTTCTGATAAAGGTGGGTACCAAACTGGTGATACAGCATACTTATATTCCATCGTCGAAATGGTTCCATCTGAAGATCCAGAGTATGTTTTATACATTACGATGAAACATCCTAAGACTTACGATCGAATGGCTTTAGCTAAAATCGCTAATCCATTGATGAAACGTGCGATGGACTTCCAAGAAAGTGAAGAAGAAAATTCACCAGAAGCAAAAACAGAAAAAATCACTGTAGCAGATTACCGTAATCTAAGTGCTGACGTTGCCGCAGCAGATGCACAGAAAAGTGGATTGCAACCTATCGTTGTTGGTGATGGGAAAAAAGTGAAGAAACAATCTACTGCAAATGGTGATCAATTGATTTCTGGCGAAAAACTGATCTTGTATACAGGCGGAGAAAAACTAATGCCTGATGTCACCGATTGGTCCAAAGCAGATATTATGAAGTTAGGGAAAATCTTAGGGGTTGAAGTCACCTTCCATGGCGATGGTTACTGTAAGGAGCAAAGTTTAGCACCCTATGAAAAAATCACTGATAAAAAATTAAGTTTTACATTAGAAGAATAAGAATAGAATTGGGAGAGAAAAAGAGTATGGAGTGGACACAAGCATTGATTCCTATCGTTAGTAGTTGTGCAATGACTATTGCAGCAATGCCACTATTTATTGGGTATTTTCAAATGAAAAAACAAGGGCAGGCGATTCGTGAAGAAGGACCAAAATGGCATAATGTAAAAGCCGGAACTCCAACGATGGGTGGATTGGTGTTTTTAGTTGCAGCAATATTAACCGGAATTTGGGTTGGCGCTTGGCAAAATCAGTTGACGCCTACTCTTTTCATCCTACTATTTGTTTTAGCTTTATATGGTGTGATCGGATTTTTAGATGATTTCATTAAAATCTTTAAAAAACGAAACATGGGGCTAAACTCTAAACAAAAACTGCTAGGGCAGATCATTGGCGGGATCATTTTTTATCTTGTCTATCGTTCAGAAGGCTATCCTGGTACGTTAAATTTCTTTGGAATAGAGTTGCCACTTGGACTATTCTATGGGGTATTTGCTATTTTCTGGCTTGTTGGTTTTTCAAACGCGGTTAATCTGACAGATGGGATTGACGGATTAGTTGCTGGACTAGGAACGATCTCTTTTGCAACGTACGGGATCATTGCTTGGCATCAACAACAATATGATGTCTTAGTTATTTGTTTAAGTGTGCTTGGTGGGTTACTTGGCTTTTTTGCTTATAATCGTAAACCAGCCAAAATATTCATGGGCGATGTTGGTTCTCTGGCATTAGGTGGATTATTGGCAGCAATTTCTATTATGCTAAACCAAGAGTGGACATTGTTATTAGTTGGTTTGATTTATGTTATGGAGACAGCAAGTGTGATGCTTCAAGTTACTTCTTTCAAATTAACAGGAAAACGTATCTTCAAAATGTCTCCTATCCATCATCATTTTGAAATGTGTGGTTGGTCGGAATGGAAGATCGACATCATTTTTTGGTTAGTAAGTATTGTAACTTCTTTAATAACACTATGGTTCATTTGGTAGGAGATGACAGGAAATGAAAAAAATTTCAACATATGAAAACAAAAAAGTCCTTGTTCTTGGATTAGCGAAAAGTGGATTTAGTGCGGCCAAACTGTTACATGAGTTGGGCGCACTTGTCACTGTTAATGACGGAAAGCCGTTTGATGAAAATCCAGAAGCACAAGAGTTGCTATCACTGGGAGTCAAAGTGATTGCTGGAAGCCATCCGATTGAATTATTGGATGAAGAATTTTCTTTGATGGTGAAAAATCCGGGGATTCCGTATAGTCATCCATTTGTTCAAAAAGCACAAGAACTGGGTATTCCGGTAATTACGGAAGTGGAATTAGCTTACGAGGTAGCGGAATGTCCGATTATTGGGATTACAGGAACAAATGGTAAAACAACAACAACAACTATGACAGGCTTGTTATTGAATGCTGGTGATTTGCCAGGAACAGCTCGCCTAGCCGGGAATATCGGTTATCCAGCTAGTAGTGTGGCGCAAGAAGCAACAGCTGACGATAAAATCGTTATGGAACTATCTAGTTTCCAATTGATGGGAATCACTGATTTTCGTCCCCATGTAGCAGTAGTAACCAATATTTATGAGGCTCATATCGATTACCACAAAACGAGAAAAGAATATGTAAAAGCAAAATGGCATTTACAACAGAATATGACAGAGAAAGATTATTTGATCTTGAATTGGAATCAAGAAGAGCTAAGAGAACTCAGTAAAAAGACTAAAGCAACGGTGTTACCTTTTGCCACGGAACAAAAACTACCTAAAGGTGCCTATTCTTTAGATGGCAGTATCTACTATAACCAAGAAAAAATCATGGATATTACAGAATTGGGTGTTCCTGGTTCACACAATGTTGAGAACGCACTAGCTGCCATCTCAGTTGCTAAATTATATGGTATCTCAAATGAAGCGATCAAAAATGCTTTACACCATTTCCATGGAGTACCGCATCGTACACAGTATGTGGGGGAATTCCAAGGAAGGAAGTTTTATAACGATTCAAAAGCAACTAATATTTTAGCTACTAAAATGGCATTAAGTGGTTTTCAGTTAGATCAATTAGTATTAATCGCTGGAGGTCTGGATCGGGGAAATTCATTTGATGAGTTGATACCAGCTTTAAAAGGCATCAAAGCGTTGATCACTTTTGGGGAAACTCAAAATAGATTAGCAGATGCGGGCAAGAAAGCAGGTATCCCTGTGATCAAGACAGCTGAAAACGCAGAAGCCGCTGTACCGATCGCCCTTGAATTGAGTGAAGAGGGTGATTCGATCTTATTGTCACCAGCAAATGCAAGTTGGGATCAATACCCTAATTTTGAAATTAGAGGCGAACGATTTATGGAAGCTGTCAATAAACTAACTATACAAAAGTAGAAACGAGCGAGAATGAATGAAAATTTTGGTTACTGGTGGCGGAACTGGCGGGCATATTTATCCAGCACTAGCCTTCGTCAATTATGTAAAAACAAAAGAGCCGAATACTGAGTTTATGTACGTTGGAGCGCAAAGAGGCTTAGAAAATAAGATTGTTCCTGAGACCGGGATGCCTTTTCGTACGCTAGAAATACAAGGATTTCAGCGGAAACTTTCGCTACATAATCTGAAGACTATCCAACTTTTTTTAAAAAGTATTCGAGAAGCAAAAAAAATTTTAAAAGAATTTAAACCAGATGTGGTGATTGGGACTGGGGGCTACGTGTCGGGTGCAGTAGTCTATGCGGCATCTAAGTTAGCGATTCCTACGATCATCCATGAACAAAATAGTGTGCCTGGCATCACCAATAAATTTTTAAGTCGCTATGTGGATCGAATCGCACTTTCTTTTGAAGATGCTGCTCCATTTTTTCCTGCAGAAAAATCGTCTTTGATCGGTAATCCTCGGGCGCAAGAAGTGGCGGATATGGATAAATCGAGAATTTTAGCCACTTATGGTCTTGATCCAGAGAAAAAAACAGTCTTGATTTTTGGTGGTAGTCAAGGGGCTTTAAAAATCAATCAGGCAGTGACAGAATTTTTAATGTCGTTCGATCAGGAATACCAGGTTCTCTATGCCTCAGGCGAACGCTATTATAAAGATATCCAAACGAAAGTTCCTGCTTGTGCCAATGTCAGCATACAGCCTTATATCAATAAAATGGCAGAAGTAATGGCATCAAGCGATCTATTGGTTGGTAGAGCAGGTGCGACTTCGATTGCTGAATTAACAGCTTTAGGCTTGCCAGCTATTCTAATTCCAAGTCCTTATGTGACGAATGACCATCAGACAAAAAATGCAATGAGCTTAGTCAAAAACAATGCAGCGAAGATGATCAAAGATGACGAATTAGATGGACGTTCCCTAAAACAAGCGATTGAAGAGATCATGACCAATGATCAATTACAAAAACAAATGTCTTTAGCTTCTAAACAGCAAGGAATCCCAGACGCATCAGAAAGAATGTACGAGCTAGTAAAATCATTAATTCAAAAATAAAGGTGGTGTGGTCTTAGTGAGTAAGAAAAAAAAGCCAGACAAGCTGCCAAATGAATCTGAGGGTGAACAAAATCTAACTCCTTGGCAAAAGGCCAACCGGAAATATTTGGCAGAACACGAAAAAAAGGAAGAACAAAAAGAAGAGCAAAAAGAAGAAAAAAATGAAAATACAAATGAGCCGGCAGCATCCACTTCCGCTACTAAAGAAGCAGACTCAGCGGAAGGTGAGAAGCAAGAAGCAACCGCTTCTGATCCAATGAAAAAAGGAGACTCTGAGTCATTTGAAAAAATTGAACAACCAAAAATTGGTAGTCCTTATAATGGCTCTTTTTTAAATCGGCTACCGAATCTGAAAAATCAACGAAATAAAGTTCTTTATCGAAGACTGACTTTTATTATTTCAATCCTAACGATCCCACTGATTTTTTTGATTTATTATGTTTCCCCTTATAGTCGACTGCAAGGGATAACAGTTTCAGGGAACCAAATGATTACGAGTCAAACAGCCATTGCCGACTCTCATTTGGCAATTGATGGAAATGTTTGGAGTCAGTATTTCCATAAAAACCAATATCTTGATACTTTGAAAAAAGAACAACCAAGAGTAGAGAGCGCACAATTGCATTTTAAGTCAATCAATACTTTTGAGTTGGCTATCAAAGAATACAAAGAGATTGCTTTAGTGATGAAGGACGGCGAATATTTTCCAGTAATCGAAAATGGGAAAGTCTTAAAGGAAAAAGTAGCAAATCCGACTAAGAATTTACCAATTCTAGAGAATTTCACAGATAACGCCAAAATTAGTCAATTGGTTAAAGAATATAATCAATTAACTTCAGAATTACAAAAAGCAATTTCAGAAATCAAATATACACCAAAAGAGAGCAATAAAAATTTGATCCAACTAAATATGAATGATGGGAACCAAGTGATCGTCAATATTCAAAATCTAGCCAGTCAAATGAAATATTATCCACAAGTCGCTAAAGAGATGAAGGAAAAGGGCGTCATTGATATGGAGGTAGGGATTTTCTCTTATCCTTACAGTGAAAGCAAGAAGGAGAATGGCGGAGCAACAGATTCATCTGTGCAGACAAGTTCTACCGAAAATCTCACAGGACAATCGGGAGCATCAAGTGATCAGTCAGACCAATCTTCGGAATCAGTTGAGTCAAATCAAGCAGGTCAGTCAGAGAATACAAGTGAATCTAGCCAAATCGATGACAATTCAAGTTCATCGTCTTCAGATTTAACCGAAAATTAATAAAACAGCTTTAAAAAGTGATAATCTACTTTCTAAAAACCGGTAATTTATGGTAGAATTGAAGGCAGTGAATATATCTATTAAAGTATATTTAAAAACGGACGTTAGTTGTTCGCTTGTATATGGAATAGTAAGTAGGAGGGAATCCCGTTCATGGCAAAAACAGGAATGTATGTAGGCCTTGATATTGGAACGACATCTGTCAAAGTTGTCGTGGCTGAATATATCGACAGCCAAATGAATATTATTGGAGTAGGAAACGCAAAATCAGAAGGGATTAACCGCGGCATTATCGTTGATATCGATAAAACGGTCCAAGCGATACAACGAGCAGTAAGACAAGCAGAAGAAAAAGCAGGAATACAGATCAAAGGGGTTAGTGTTGGTCTACCAGCAAACTTGCTTGAAGTGGAAAATTGCCAAGGAATGATTGCAGTAAACGGGGATTCGAAAGAAATCACCGATGAAGATGTCAGAAACGTGGCTTCAGCTGCCCTTGTTCGTTCAATTCCTCCTGAACGTCAAATCGTATCAATTTTGCCACAAGACTTTACCGTTGATGGATTCGAAGGAATCAAAGATCCTCGTGGAATGATCGGTGTCAGATTAGAAATGTATGGCTTGTTATTTACTGGGCCAAAGACGATTGTTCATAATATCCGTAAATGTGTAGAAAATGCAGGATTGGTTGTCAATGAATTAGTCATTACACTATTAGCTTTAACAGAAACAATCCTTTCAGATGGAGAAAAAGATTTTGGAACGATCGTGATTGATATGGGCGGTGGACAAACGACAACAGCTGTTATGCATGACAAACAATTGAAGTTCACTAGTCTAGATCAAGAAGGTGGCGAGTTCGTCACAAAAGATATCTCGATTGTGTTGAATACGTCATTCAATAATGCTGAAGCGTTAAAAATCAATTATGGGGATGCTTATCCAGAACGTACTTCTGCAAATGAAGAGTTTCCAGTAGATGTGATCGGTCAATCTGAACCTGTCAAAGTGGATGAACGCTATTTATCAGAAGTGATTTCAGCCCGTATGGAACAGATTTTCAATAAAGCCAAAGAAGCGTTAGACCAAATCGAAGCACTAGAGTTACCTGGTGGTATCGTACTAACTGGTGGTGCTGCAAGCCTTCCAGGTGTTGTTGATCTGGCACAAGAGATTTTTGGTGTGAATGTTAAGCTATATGTACCTAACCAAATGGGACTTCGTAATCCAGTCTTTACTAATGTAATCAGCATCGTGGATTACTCAGCTAACTTGAGTGAAGTCTATCAATTGGCTAAAATTGCTGTGACAGGTGAAACAGTGGTCGCGCATCACACAACTGTAGAACAAGAAGTGACATCATATGATAATGATAGCTATGATGTTCCAGAAGAAACGGTCTACGACGAACCTGAACAAAAGAAATCAGACGAAGATGTAACAACTAAAATTAAAGGTTTCTTTTCAAAAATTTTTGATTAATTCATCCTGGGAGGAATAAAATATGGAATTCTCAATTGATAATAATATCAATGACGGCGCAGTAATCAAAGTCATCGGTGTCGGTGGCGGCGGTGGAAATGCTGTTAACCGTATGATTGAAGAAAATGTAAAAGGTGTTGAGTTCATCACTGCCAACACAGATGTCCAAGCATTGAAAAATTCAAAAGCTGAAACAGTTATCCAATTAGGACCTAAATATACACGCGGACTAGGTGCAGGCTCTCAACCAGAAGTTGGTCAAAAAGCTGCCGAAGAAAGTGAACAAGCTTTACGCGAAGCCTTAGATGGCGCTGACATGATTTTCATTACTGCAGGTATGGGAGGCGGAACTGGTACAGGTGCTGCTCCAATCGTAGCAGGAATTGCTAAAGAACTTGGTGCTTTAACTGTCGGTGTCGTAACTCGACCATTCACTTTTGAAGGACCAAAACGTGGCAGATTTGCTGCTGAAGGTATCGCACGTTTGAAAGAAAATGTCGATACATTATTGATTATCTCAAACAACCGTCTTCTTGAAGTAGTTGACAAGAAAACACCAATGTTAGAAGCTTTCCGTGAAGCTGATAATGTATTACGTCAAGGGGTTCAAGGGATCTCAGATTTGATTACAGCCCCAGGTTACGTTAACCTTGACTTTGCTGATGTGAAAACTGTTATGGAAAACCAAGGAACAGCGTTAATGGGTATCGGTGTAGCAAGCGGTGAAGAACGTGTGATCGAAGCGACGAAGAAAGCTATTTCTTCTCCACTTCTTGAAACATCAATCGATGGAGCTGAGCAAGTCTTGCTTAACATCACTGGTGGATTAGACATGACTTTATTTGAAGCTCAAGATGCTTCAGATATCGTAGCAAATGCTGCTACAGGCGATGTTAACATCATTCTAGGTACATCAATCAATGAAGAAATGGGCGATGAAATCCGTGTAACGGTTATTGCAACGGGTATCGACGAATCAAAAAAGGAACGCAAGTCTAGTCGTCCGGCTAGACAAACACAAATGCAATCATCTACTCAAAAAACAGTTTTAGATATGGATCAAGCAAAACCAATCTCTGCTGAAGAAGAAAATAGCAGTTTTGGTGATTGGGACATCAGACGTGAACAAAATGTCCGTCCTAGAGTTGAAGAAACGAATTTTGAACCTATCGAAAAAAAAGAATTTGATACATTCAATCGTGAAGAAACAAAAGCAAAAGGTGACGATGAATTAAGTACACCACCATTTTTCCGTCGTAAAAAATAAAGGAGGAAGAGCACATGATTGCTGACAACTTGCTAAAAATCGAGCAAGAGATTCAGGACTCGTGTGCTCTTGTTCATCGTGATCCGAAAGAAGTCACACTAGTCGCTGTCACCAAATCAGTGGATTCTGCTACGGCAGAAAAATTGATTGAACAGGGTGTAAAAAACTGCGCAGAAAACCGCGTAGATAAATTGTTACAAAAAAAACAAGATTTAGTTAATTATCCTGATGTAAAGTGGCATTTAATTGGTAATTTGCAGCGTAGAAAGGTAAAATTGATTATAAATGAAATTGATTGCTTTCACGCATTAGACAGTTTGAAATTAGCAGAAGAAATACAAAAAAGGGCAACAAAACCCCTCGATTGTTTTGTGGAAGTGAATGTATCTGGTGAAGCATCCAAACATGGTTTTTCGCCAGAAGAGCTGGTTCCTTTTATCGAATCTTTAGTTGCTTTGTCTAAAATAAAGGTTGTTGGTTTAATGACGATGGCACCTAAAGAGGCTTCTGCTAAACAAATTCGCAAAGTATTTGGAACGCTGAAAGAATTGCGTGATCTTGTTCATTCGAAAGGTTTTTCGCATGCACCATGTACGGAATTAAGCATGGGAATGAGTCAGGACTTTCAACTGGCAATCGAAGAAGGTGCCACATTCATCCGTGTAGGAACAGCGCTATTCAAAGACGAGGAGGAACAATAATGCCACTTTTAAATAGAGGTGCGATTGCTAATTTTTTCGGATTAGCTGATGAGGAAGAGTACGAGGAGTATCCTGAAACATCTAAGCCGGCTGTAGCACAGCCTACAACAAAAAAGAAACCAATACAGCCAACACAATCTCAAATGAGCCAGCCAAGAGCTGTCTCAAAGCCACGTGCGCAACAAACAACACGTCCTGTTGCTCGTGAAAGTGTAGCGGCAAATGAAACAAAAAAAGTGATTGAATTACATCAAACACCAGCTAAAAAAACACGTAAAGAAGAAACAGCAAAAACTTCTTTTGCACCTAAAACAAATTTAGCTGGAAAAATTACGGTCATGGAACCACGAGCTTATTCTGAAGCAATGGCTATTGCTAAACGAATCATTGCTGGTGAAGCAACATTAGTAAATTTCCATTTAGTAGAAGAAAAACAAGCGAGAAGAATCGTTGATTTTTTAACTGGCACTGTCTATGCATTAGATGGTGACATTAAGCGAGTAGGTGACGAGATTTTTCTATGCACGCCAACTGGAATGGAAATCGATAGTTCAACAGCACAATCTTTTGCAGACGTGAACCTATTTGACCTATAAGAGGAGGAACGACAATTTATATTATTTTTATATTACTTAATCTGCTGGGACGAGCAGCCTACTTTTACAGTCTTTTGTTAATGGTTTATGCACTTTTATCCTGGTTTCCAGGAGGATATCAATCAGGGATTGGTCGCTTTTTAGCAAAAATCTGTGAACCGTATATCCAGTTATTTGATCGGCTTCCACTTCGATTTGGTGGAATTGATTTTACGATTCTAGCTGCGATCTTGATTTTAAACTTAGCAGTACAAGGTCTTCAACATATCGTTTTATGGATAGTCATGGCAATTTATTAAAACGATCAAAGGAGTAGCTGATAGGAGGGGAAAATATGGATGCTAATGTTTATCAGCATTTCCGTGCAGATGAACGTTCTTTCATCGATTCAGTAGGTGATTGGATCGAACAGGTACAAGGGCAATATGCACCTTATCTTACTGACTTTCTTGATCCAAGACAATCCTATATACTAGAGACGCTGATCCGTCAAGATAGTGAATTACACTTTTCATTTTATGGCGGTTATGAGCAAGCAGAACGGAAGCGATGTTTGATTTTTCCTGACTATTATGAGCCTACTGACGAAGATTTTGAGGTGTCACTTTATGAAATCCATTATCCGAGTAAGTTTGCTAGTTTGACTCATGGAAAAGTATTAGGTACATTGGTTGGTACAGGTATCAAACGAGCTTACTTTGGTGATATCATTTCTGATGGTGATCGCTGGCAAGTGTTCATTGCAAGAGAAGTTGAACAGTTTGTAGCAACGCAAGTAACAAAAATCGGCAAAGTCTCTGTTCGGATGGAGCCAATCAAGTATACGGAATTACTTGTGCCAAAAGATGGTTGGACACAAGAAAGAGGTACAGTGACTTCATTGAGACTAGACAGCGTGATCTCGGAGATTTATAATATTTCCAGACAGCGTTCGAAGCAGCTGATTGAGTCTGGAAAAGTAAAAGTAAATTGGACAGAAAATACACGCCCTGATTTTTTACTTGAGTTATTAGATATCGTTTCGATCAGAGGATTTGGTCGAATCCAAATTCAAGAACTTGAAGGAAAAACCAAAAAAGAAAAATACAGGGTATTATTTGGTGTATTACGTAAATAAAACAAAAAGGTGGTTTACACATGGCTTTAACTCCATTAGATATCCAAAACAAAACATTCCCCACAAAAATGCGGGGATACAATCAAGACGAAGTAGATGATTTCTTAGATTTAGTTGTTCGTGACTATGAAGAAATCACGCAACGAAACCGTGAACTTGAAAAAGCAGTGAAACATTCAGAAGAAAAATTAGAATATTTCAATGAACTAAAAGATGCATTGAATCAGTCAATCATCGTTGCTCAAGACACAGCGGATAAAGTTAAAACAAGTGCAAGTAAAGAGTCCGAAGTAATCGTGACATCTGCTCAAAACAAAGCGGATGAATTAGTGGCTACGGCTGAAAAACGTGCGCACCAATTAACGACAGATGCGGAAGAAAAAGCAAGACAAATCCTAACAGATGCAACTGAAAAAGCAAAACAGCTAGCAGTTGAAACAGAAGACTTAAAGAAAAAAACACGAGTTTTCCACCAACGAATCAGCTTGATGTTAGAATCTCAATTAGAACAAGTAAAAAGTCCAGAATGGGATGAAATTTTACAACCTTTCTCAAGCTATGTGTCAGATAGTCATGAAGTGATCAAAGAAGTTTTAGCAAAACAACTTGACAATGAAAATCAAACTGATGTAAACTCAGACACAGGCATCATGGAAGCACCAATGACTGCATTTGATACACAGGCGATCGATATTTCGATCATTCCTGGTGATGACGAAGAGTAGAACAGAAAAGCATTTTGTCATTCTTTTCAGCGAGCCGATGATAGTGGAAGTTCGGCAAGACCCTGCAAAGTGAAAGATCCTCTACGAAAATTGTTTCTGAAATAGGAGTAAGAAACAACGGTTGACCTCGTTATTGGTTTTTAAGAGTTACATGATCATGTAACTGAATTTGGGTGGTACCACGGCATGTTCGTCCCTTTGGATGAACATGCTTTTTTGTGTTCTTTAAAATGATGAAAGAAGGAGCGTAACTGGTTTATGAAAATGAAAGAAACCTTACAACTAGGTAAAACAAAATTCCCAATGCGTGGTAATTTGCCTAATCGTGAAGCGGATTGGCAAAAAGAATGGGAAGAAAATAAAATTTATCAAAAAAGACAAGAATTAAATGAAGGAAAGCCAAGTTTCATCTTACATGATGGACCTCCTTATGCAAATGGAAATATCCATTTAGGACATTCATTAAATAAAATCAGTAAAGATATCATTATCCGTTCAAAATCAATGTCAGGATTTCGTGCACCTTATGTTCCAGGTTGGGATACTCACGGTTTACCGATTGAACAAGTATTAGCCAATAAAGGGATCAAACGAAAAGAAATGACAATGTCAGAGTACTTAGAAAAATGTCGTGAATATGCCCTTTCACAAGTCGACAAACAACGAGAAGATTTCAAACGACTAGGAGTGGCAGGCGATTGGGAGCATCCATATGTCACATTGGATCCTTCTTACGAAGCGGCACAAATCCGTGTTTTCGGTAAAATGGCTGAAAAAGGCTATATCTATAAAGGATTGAAACCAATCTATTGGTCTCCGTCAAGTGAATCTTCACTTGCTGAAGCAGAAATCGAATATAAAGATGTGAAGTCTCCTTCTATCTTTGTGGCTTTCAATGTGAAAGATGGCAAAGGGTTGTTAGATGAAGATACAGCTTTCGTTATTTGGACAACTACGCCATGGACATTACCAGCAAACCAAGGGATTGCAGTAAATCCAACTTATACGTACGTTTTAATCGAAGCAGATGGACGTAAATTTGTCGTTGCAAAAGATTTATTAGAAAAAGTTCAAACTGAAATCGGTTGGTCTGATGTTCAGGTGTTGAAAGAGATTGCTGGTCAGGAAATGGAATACATGACTGCTTGGCATCCGTTTTATGAGCGGGAATCATTAGTCATCTTAGGCGACCATGTAACTTTAGACGCTGGTACTGGATTAGTCCATACAGCACCAGGTCACGGGGAGGATGACTATATTGCAGGAAACAGATATAAATTGCCAGTAGTTTCTCCAGTAGATTCAAAAGGGGTTTATACAGAAGAAGCACCAGGGTTCGAAGGTGTCTTTTACGATAAAGCAAATCCAATGATTACTGATTTGTTAGAAGAAAAAGGTGCTTTATTAAAACTTGACTTCTTTACACATAGTTATCCTCATGACTGGCGTACGAAAAAACCTGTGATTTATCGTGCTACACCACAATGGTTTGCCTCAATCGACGATTTCCGACAAAATATTTTAGAGGAAGTAGAGAAAGTAGATTGGATCATTCCTTGGGGTAAAACACGTCTTTACAATATGATCCGTGATCGTGGCGACTGGGTTATTTCACGTCAACGAGCATGGGGTGTGCCATTACCAATCTTTTATGCTGAAAATGGAGAAGCAATCATTACGCCTGAAACGATTGAACACGTAGCACAACTATTTGCTGAACATGGTTCAATCATTTGGTTTGAGAAAGAAGCGAAAGATCTTCTTCCAGAAGGCTTTACGCATCCAGGATCACCGAATGGACAGTTTACGAAAGAGACAGATATCATGGATGTTTGGTTTGATTCAGGTTCTTCTCACGAAGCAGTCTTGCGTCAACGTCCAGAACTATCATTTCCAGCTGATATGTATCTAGAAGGTTCTGATCAATACCGTGGCTGGTTCAATTCAAGTATTACTACAAGTGTGGCAATCAATGGGGTTGCACCGTATAAATCTGTCCTTTCTCAAGGCTTCACTCTGGATGGCGAAGGGCGTAAGATGAGTAAGTCGTTAGGTAACACGATCTTGCCAGATAAAGTGATCAAACAATTTGGTGCGGATATCTTACGTTTGTGGGTAGCTAGTGTGGATTATGAAGCAGATGTACGTGTATCCATGGACATTTTAAGTCAAGTAGCAGAAGTTTACCGCAAAATCAGAAATACGATGCGCTTCTTGATTGCAAATACTGAAGACTTCGATCCACAAAAAGATACGATTTCATTTGAAGAATTACGTTCTGTAGATAAATATATGACTATCCGATTGAACGAAGTGATTAAAGAAATTCGTGAAGAAGGATATGAGAAATATAACTTCATGCACATCTATCGTACCGTAATGAACTTTTTAACAGTAGATCTATCTGCGTTCTATCTGGATTTTGCTAAAGATGTTGTTTATATCGAATCAGAAAATGATTACCAACGCCGTTGCATGCAAACTGTGTTTTATCAAACAGCAGTAGCTTTAACAAAATTATTAACACCGATTATTCCACATACTGCAGAAGAAATTTGGTCTTTCTTAAAAGAAGAAGAAGAGTTTGTTCAATTAAGTGAACTTCCAGGTTACCAAGAGTATCCAAATCAAGAAGAATTGATGGATACTTGGGCAGCATTTATGGACTTCCGTGATAAAGTGTTAAAAGCTTTAGAAGAAGCACGAAACAATAAATTGATCGGTAAATCTTTGGAAGCGAAGTTGACGATCTATCCAAATGAACAAGTTCGTGGATTGCTGACAGCTGTGGATGCGGATATTCCACAATTGTTGATCGTGTCACCAGATTACTATGAAGTGATGTCAGCTAACGCAGAAGTACCAGAAGCTGCGGTGAAATTTGATGACGTAGCCATTTTAGTAGAAAAAGCTGACGGACAAACATGCGATCGTTGTCGTCAAATCCGCAAAGACGTGGGCGTTGATGAAAAATTACCACACTTATGTGGACGCTGTGCGCACATCGTTGAAGAAAACTATCCAGAAGCAGTGGCAGAAGGATTTGAATAAAAATTTGGTCATGTTTGGTGACTAAAGGAAAGTTATCTAAAAAACATCAAAGTTAGTAAGAGTTACTAGCTTTGATGTTTTTTTATTCTCTAATAACATTTATTCTATTGAAAAAGGAGCTAATTAAATTTTAAACAGTTTTGAGTTCAAAACAACATTTTATGAAAAAAAGCAATTAACAAAAAATTAAATGTTAAACTAGGTTAGTAGACTATTTCACAAATTTATAGAAGGAGGTGAAAATTATGTCAAAAAATTTAGTAAAATACTTACTCGTGTCATTGTTAGTATTTGCTTCTTGTTCAATGGGTATTTTAGGTGAAACTATTTTTGCTAGTGAAAACAATAATTACTTTACTGGCAATAATTATTTCGATAATTCTAGTACTGATTTACATAGTAATATTACAGAGATTAGTCTACAACGTGGTGTTGATACGATGAATTTTAACGATTATGTCTATATGCAAAATAAGCCACATGGTACAAGTCGCTGGATTCCAAGTATGACAAAGATTTGGCAAGTGAAATACAAAAATGGGAAAAAATATCAAGGATATGTAAACTGGACAGGTCGGTATAAAAATGGTACTCACATTGGTGCATACTATCAATATACTGGTTTATTGTTTAGAGCATAGTAGCAACAAAAATAAGTATAATTAAATAAATATAGCTATTAAGCTTGAGAAAGGTGCCAATATATTGAGGTTGAGAACAATTAATTCTGTTAGGGTTGTTAAGGTAATACAGCTATTACTTTATTTTACATTTATTTACTCATTAATTAAAAATCATACTTATTTATCAATAGTGTTATTAGCAATTGGCTTTTCTTTAGAACTATTTATTCCAAATGAATATGGTTGGGGAATAAAGAAAAGTAAAAAAAATATATTTATAAAATCAGATAAAGTTTGGATGGAACCACTTATTGTAATTTTCTTTTTGCTTTTGTTTATTATCATTACTTATCTTTATTTAACTTAGGAGGAATTTTTATGAAAAAGGCAGTAAGAAAAATCTGGGTATATTTTTGTTCGATAGTATTATTAATTCCTTGTTTTATAACTCTACTCAATGTAGATGCTTCAGAGAATGTATTGGAGATAAAAGATGGAAAAAACTCAAACAAAATAGCAGAACTATTAAAACAAGCCCAACAAAATCCTAATGTTGATGTAGAAGTGATTGGTGACGATTTCTCAATTACATTTACTGATGCTGATGTTTACAACTCTGTAAAAGAATCTCAAGCTATTCCAGTATTGAAAGTACCTAGATCTAATGGCGTAAATACGATAGAAGGTAAAATAAGTTCAGGAAATTTTAAAGTATATCTTACTAAAAATACATTAAATGCTATCAAAACATTTGGTATTGGTGCATTAGGAAAAATAATACCTGGAGGAGCAGGTTGGTTATTATCGGGATTATTCACTATTATTTCTGCTGATAGTAACTTTAAACATGGCAGAGTGTTTGTTTACCAAAATTATCGATATCAATATTGGTATAATCAGTAACTTCATTGACCGTATACATAATTCGAACGGAACATGTTCTGTTCGAAATTTTTTAATAATTTTTATTGCCCAAGTATGTGCTAGAAGACTAGAAAAATGCATACTATTTAAATGAAAAAACGATTCTAAACGCCTGATTAATTGTTTATTTATTATCCTTAAAATATAGATAATCTATTTTGACTCAGAATCTTTCCTTATTTAATTTTTCATATTAGCTATAGTTTGACTTAATCAAACTCTATATTCAAAGCACGAAATCCAAGGTAATAAGTAATAATTGTTTCAAACATAGAGAGCTTCCTTGAAATTTTATTGTGAATGTTCCTATAAAAAAGTTGGAAGTGCTCAGGTTCAAACGTTCTTTTAAAAGATATAACAGTTTTCAAGAAATACATCGGAAGTGTTTAGCGTTTGCTGCACCGTAAGTTATTCCTACGTAAAAATAAAAATTTAAACGAATACATATAGGAAAGAGGGGGAAATCAATGATTATTGATTTCCCCCTCTAATATTAGTAAATTTTTACTTTTAAACGTTACACACAGCTAGTCTTCTAGCTTCCCACGATCACGGTACCAGCCATCTGGTTGCCAGATCCATTCAAACCCATCTTTTTCCAGCAATTCAAATGCAGCTTCTGGTCCCATTGTTCCAGCTTTATAATTAGGGAAGTCAGGTTCCACTTGATCCCAAGCTCTACGAATGACATCGACGATATGCCAAGATTGAGCAACTTCTTCCCAATGTGAAAAGTTTGTACCATCACCTTTTAAAGCATCTAAAAGCAGCTTCTCATAAGCTTCAGGACTGTTTTCAACCATTTCAGCGCTATTGCGGTACTCTAATCTTCTAAATTCAGTGTTAAACCCTTGTCCAACCTCTTTTCCATTTAATGTTAAAGAGAAACCTTCCGTTGGTTGGATATAAATCGTTAAAACATTTGGTGGTAATGTCCTATCTTCACAAGGTTCATCTTCGACCGAAGTTTTAAAAACATTGACTGGGACTTGTTTAAAGACGATATTGATCCGAGTTCCTTTTTCTGTCAAACGTTTCCCAGTGCGCACATAAAAGGGAACACCTGACCAGCGGAAATTGTCAATGACAAACTTCCCAGCTACAAAAGTTTCGGTAGTAGATTCAGGATCTACTTTATCTTCTTCACGATAGCCTTTAAATGTATTACCATCTAACTCACCAGGTGCATATTGCCCACGGATAAAGTTTTTTAATGCTTCAGATTTTTCATAGATTCGCACAGCTTTCAGTGCCTTGATTTTTTCTGCACGAATTTCTTTTTCAGAAAAGGCGACAGGAGGTTCCATCGCTAAAAGTGCTAGTACTTGTAGAATGTGGTTTTGGACCATATCTTTTAAAGCACCACTGTGATCATAGTAGCCACCACGATCTTCAACACCTAAAGCTTCACCGAATGTAATCTGAATATTATCGATATAGCGATTGTTCCATTGTGATTCAAAAATGTTATTAGCAAAACGAATTGCTGAGATATTTTGGATCATTTCTTTACCTAAATAATGATCAATCCTAAAAATATCTTGTTCAGGGAAGACTTGACGGATCTTTTCATTCAGCTCGAATGCAGATTGATAATCTGAACCAAATGGTTTTTCGATGATCAAGCGATTATAACCATTTTCAGTAACGATATGTTGCGATTTAAGATGAGAAACGATCGTACCGAAAAATTCTGGAGACATGGCTAAATAATAGATGCGGTTACCAGCTAATTGGTAGGTTTCATCTAAGCGGTCAGCTAGGTCTTTTAAAGTATTGTAGTGGGTAGAATCATTTACATCATGTGATTGATAGTAGAAATGACTAGCAAATTCTTTTGCTTCTTCTTCAGTCGGATTCAAGGACTGGATCGTCGAAGCGACCACTTCACGATAATGTTCATCGCTCCAAGGTCTACGAGCAGTACCGATTACTGCAAAATGTTTTCCTAGATTTCCTTTTTTATAAAGGCGGAACAAGGAAGGATACAATTTGCGTTGTGCTAAATCACCTGTACCACCAAAGATTGTAAATAAGACATTTTTTTCATTAGCCATATGGGTGTACTCCTTTATAATTTGTCGACAAAAATCGTACTGGCTGCTTTAAAGCTGACAGGGATTTTCTTTTGTTGATTTTGGATTGTGATCGGTCCTTCATAAGCGGCAACATCTACAATCTCATATTCTTCATCAATGTTTAAGTCAATCGTCACAAGATAGTCCAATAGTTCTTTTTCATCCAACACTCGAGCGATGCGAACTTTAGAACCAACTGGATAAGACTCTAATGTTTGTCTACGTTCTTCATGAACCACTTGTTCTTTTTTAGGAATAATTCCACCATGTGGACAGTGCATAGGATGATTCAAATAGTCTTCTAAATGGTCAGCAAGTTGTTCTGAAGTCACATGTTCCAACACCTCAGCATCATCATGGACTTCGTTCCAGCTATAATCTAAATGTTCGACTAAAAAAACTTCCCATAAACGATGTTTGCGAATCAAACTACTTGCCTTTTGTAAGCCAGTCTCCGTAAGTTGAACTCCTTGATAAGGAGAATGCTCAACGAGTTGTTCTTTCACAAGTTTGGAAATCATTTCGCTAACAGAAGCTGGGGACACAGCAAGACTGGAAACGATTTGTTTATTATTTACTTTTGTCGTGTCTCCGCCTAATTCCAAAATGATTTTCAAGTAATCTTCTCGATTTGGTGTCATGTTTAATCATCCTTTCATGGTATGAAACCATCATTAGTAAGTTTATCAAAAAAAACATCAAATGACTATTTTTCTAGACAAAAAACGTAAAATAAACGAAGAAATACAGAAAGGTAAATCAATGATGAAGGGAATGAAAAGAGTTTGGGATATAGGACTTGCTCTAAAAGTCGTTCAAGAAGTGGCTCTATCAAAAATAAGTCGAAGAATTCCAAAAACAGGAGGAGATTTTTGGAAATTCTTCGACTTATTTCTCAGAGTTAGCCGCTCTTGTCACACCCTCTTTTGAGGAACTATTTTGTTTTGTCAACGTATAAGAAGTATCGGATGATTCATCATAAAAGGTCGTATCACTGTATGATAGGATCAAATAAAAACCATATTGATCTCGCAAGACGAGTTGCTGTGGAGTTAGTTCGACCAATTCCGTTACTAAGGAGTGACCGTTGATAGATAAATCAAACGTTTCTGTGACCAGTAGTTGTTGTTTTTGTTGATTTTTATCTATAAAGGTCCAGGTTCCATGATATTGCGTTGGATCAAAGTCTTTGGTGGTTGGCTGTTTCTTTTTCAGAAAGAATTTTCCAAATAAAATAGCAAAAAATGCAAGGATTCCATAAAGTGTTTTTTTACGTATCATACGATTGTCACTCCTAACCTCTTTTAATTCCAACGATCATTTTCTGTCAGTTTCATTGTACCTAAAAAAAATAAAGATTTCTCTAGGACTTTCGACTGGTTTTTCAAGAGTTTTTTGTGAAATTATGGTAGGATACATAGTAGGAAGAAAGGTGACCGTTTTTGAAGTACCAGCAAGTAGAAATCGCTTTTTTTATTGAACGACCGAATCGTTTCATCGCTCATTGCTTGAACCAACAAGGAGAAGTGATCGTAGCCCATGTGAAAAACACTGGAAGAGGTAAAGAAGTCCTTCTACCAGGAGCGAAAGTAGCGGTTGCATATACACCTAGTTTAAAACGGAAAACAGATTATGATTTAATTGCTGTGAAAAAAGGGGATAACTGGTTCAATATCGATAATCAACTTCCCAACCGTTTGGCATTAGAAGGAATTTTATCTGGAACAATCCAGTTGCCATCGTTGATCGGAAAAATCGTTAAGTACAAGCGTGAAGTCCGCTATCGACAGTCCATATTTGATATTTATTTAGAAACAGATTCAGGACAAAAAGTGTTCGTCGAAGTAAAGGGAATGACTTTAGAAAATAAAGGAATTGGGGCGTTTCCTGATGCGCCAACGTTACGAGGTTTAAAACATGTGAAAGAATTAGTGGAAGCGCGACAGGAAGGCTATGAAACTTACGTGTTGTTTATCGCACAGTTTGAACACCTTCATCTGGCAACAATCAACGAAGCAATGCAACCGGAGTTAGCCAATATCATACGCTACGGACAGTTAAACGGCGTGAATGTTTTAGCCTATAATTGTCAGGTAACAGCGGATTGTGTCAATTTGAAACAAGCCATACCATTTGATGTAGAGGCATCGTTTGAAGACCCGAATAAATAGAAAGAAGGTAAATGAAATGATCAATTTAGGAATTATTGGTACCAACTGGATCACCCATCAATTTGTGCAAGCAGCATTAAGCACGAAACAATATGAATTAACAGCAGTTTATTCGAGACATTTAGAAAAAGCACAAGAATTTGGCGCCAAGTATGAGGGAGATATTGCCTATGCGACAGATTTAGAAACTTTTTTTGGTCTGGAACATCTTGATACGGTATACATTGCTTCGCCTAACAGCCTACATTTTCAACAAGCAAAACAAGGCATTTTAGCAGGAAAAAATGTCATTGTTGAAAAACCGGCATTTAGTACGCCTAAAGAAATGGATGAGATCATTCATCTAGCGAATGAGAAAAATGTTTATTTTTTTGAAGCTGCACGAAACATCCATGAAGCAGGATTCAAAAAAATTGCTGACTATCTTCCATTGAAAGATGAGATCCTCGGTGCCAACTTTAGTTATATGAAATATTCTTCTCGTTACGATCAAGTACTAGCAGGAGAAGTACCAAATATTTTCTCTACCCGTTTTTCTGGTGGTGCGCTGATGGATCTGGGCGTTTATCTCGTTTATGCTACGATAGGATGGTTTGGGATGCCTTCAGAAGTTCATTATTTTCCACGGAAAATCTCAACTGGTGTTGATGGACTGGGTTGGGGGATCTTGCGTTATGAGACATTTGATGTCACGATTCAACCTGGTAAAATCGGTGATTCTTACTTACCTTCAGAAATCTACTTTAATTCAGGAACATTAGTCATGAACGGGGTCAATGCGATTGAAAAAGCAGAGTTCCATGATCGAGAACATCAGGAAATTGATGCATTAGCAATTACCGCAGCTGAAAATCCCATGGCAGAAGAGGCAGCTGATTTTGCCAATGTGATCAATCATCCAAACGATCCAGCTTGGGGATTACGATATGAAGAATGGATCGAACTTGCTCGCAATGTGAACCAAGTAGTTTACGATCTTAGAATAAATGGTGGCATCAAATTTGATGCCGATAATGAGGGCGATTTTTAAAATGAATGAATTTGTAAAAAACTTTCCACAAGCTTGGCAAGAAAAATGGCAGGAAAAGGGATTTCAAACACCCTCTCTGATCCAGCAGGCTGTTTTTCAACCGCTTAAAGAAAAAGAATCAATTATTGGTATTTCACCAACCGGCTCAGGCAAAACATTAGCTTATCTTTTACCTTTGCTGCTGAATGTCCCTAAAGAGGGGGGAAGTACTTTACTAATCCTTGTTTCTTCGCAAGAATTAGCAATTCAAGTCGCAGAAGTGGCTCGTGAGTGGTCAAAAGGATTGGCATTAAAAGTCCAATCACTTGTGGGCGGAGCTAACGTCAAAAGGCAGATCGAAGGTTTGAAAAAACGACCAGAAGTCTTAGTAGGGACTCCTGGACGTGTGCTGGAATTGATGAAGACCAAAAAATTAAAAGCTCATCAGTTGCAAACGATTGTTTTTGATGAAGCAGATCAATTGTTTGATGAGGGGAATCGTTCATTAGTGGAACAAATTTTGCGACAAGCCCCTGTGGACTATCAATTAGTATTCTTCTCAGCAACAGCTGATCGCTCAATCAGTAAAATTGAAGAAATCACAAAGGCTTCCATCCCAGTTGTTGATGTCACAAAAGACGATGACTCTAGAAAAGGTCAGCAACATTACTATTTAAGGATACCACCTCGTAAAAAAGAAGAGTATTTGAGACGGCTTGCTTATGTCACAGATTTTCATGGACTAGTCTTTTTCAACCAACTCAATGAATTAGGGACAATGGAAGAAAAATTACAATTTCGTGGTGTTTCAGTTGGCAGCTTAGCTTCCGATCAAAATAAATTGTTACGTAAAGCAGCACTTGATCAATTCAAAAATAAAAAAATCACGATGTTGTTCACGACTGACGTAGCAGCCAGAGGATTAGATATCGAACAATTACCTTATGTTGTGAATGCCGAAATTCCCTTAACGGAAGAAGCTTATCTGCATCGTTCAGGGCGAACCGGACGGATGGGGAAAGACGGAACCGTGATCACGTTTGTGCAAGATCATACAGTTAAAGAGTTGAAAAAATTAACACGTCATATGGCGATTGATATGGAAGAGATTTTTCTTCATGGTGGACAATTAGTCAAAGAATTGCCACAAAAAGAACTATCACAAAAAGAAGAAGCCAATGACAAAAACACAAAAAAAACTGCTCCATTTGGTCCTTCGAAAAAAGAACAAGTTGAAAAAAATAGTACGCCAAAGAAAAAGCTTAAAAACAAACAAAAAAAGCAGAAAAATAAAGGAGCAAGGCGCAAATAAGCGCCTTTTTGTGTTATTATATTGAAAACGCAATCAGCGTTATTTGAGGATAGTGGGGGATTGTATGAACGAAAGACAAGAAGAAATATTGGATCTATTGCATGAGAACCAGCAAGGATTGACGGCAAGTGATGTGGCAAAACATCTAAAAATCGATCGAAGTAATGCAAGTCGATATCTCAGCGATCTCTATAAAGACCGCTATATTATCAAAAGTTCCGGCAGACCAGTCGTCTATTCATTGCCTCCGCAAAAAACAGCCTCTGACAAAGTTCACGTTGATGCATCGACCCAAGTGACGTTTGATACACTAGTTGGTGAAAATGATTCTTTGAAAGTAAGCATCCAGCAAGCTAAGGCAGCCATATTATATCCTCCTCGAGGATTGCATACAATCATTTTTGGTGAGACAGGAACGGGTAAATCGATGTTTGCAGAATGTATGTATCATTTTGCGATTGATTCTGAAATGCTCTCAGAAGATGCACCTTTTGTTTCCTTTAATTGTGCGGATTATGCGCAGAATCCACAGTTACTGTTTGGACATATTTTTGGAATCAAAAAAGGAGCTTATACTGGGGCATCGCAAGATAGTCAAGGGTTGATTGCGAAAGCGAATGGTGGGATCTTGTTTCTTGATGAAATTCATCGTTTACCACCAGAAGGACAAGAAATGTTGTTTACTTTTATTGATAAAGGGGTCTATCGTCCGTTGGGAGAAAGCGCCCACGTCCATGAAGCATCTGTTCAGATCATTGGAGCAACCACCGAGTCATCCGAAAGTTTTTTGACAACCTTTAATCGCCGAATTCCTATGGCAATCACATTACCAAATCTGGCTTCTCGTTCATTAGATGAACGTTATGAAATCATTTCTTTATTTATCAAACAAGAAGCCAATCGTTTGAATCAACGTATAGATATCGAAAAAGAAGCCATTTTGGCATTTATGCTTTATGATGCAGAAGGAAATATCGGACAAGTCAAGCGTGATTTGAAATTAGTATGTGCGAAGTCATTTTTACATTATCGGACACATAATGAAGAAAAACTGATCATTCGTAAAGAAGAACTGTCTCTCCAAGTACAAAAAGGGTTGTTGAAAATCAAAGAAGTACCTGAACGTTTGGATCGCTTTATGGATAGTAAGAGTCAATACCTGACTTTTGAGCCTGGTTTTGCTGATGTTGTTTGGTCACAAGATCCAGAACGAAACATGCAGGTCTATAATGATATCGAAGAAAAAATGCTTTCTTTATCAGAAACGGGTGTCGAAAGTATTGATTTAGAAACTTTGATCTCGAAAGATGTGGATGCTTATTTCCAAACTTATGTCAAAGAGTTGACAAAGAGTACGATTCCAAAAGATCTGTTGCCAGATGACATTTGGCGGTTAACCAACGAGTTATACGATGTTGCAGAAGCTAGGTTGGATCGAATCTACAATGAAAAAGCTCGATTTGCCTTTGCCCTTCATTTGCAAAGTACATTGGATCGGGTCAAAGAAGGACACATGATTGTTCATCCTGATCTCAACAACGTACGCAAAAATTTTAAAAAGGAATTTCAAGTAGCCATTGATTTATCTACGATCATTGAAGAAGAACAACAAATTGAAATTCCGTTTGACGAAATTGGTTTTATCAGTATGTTTCTTTCCATTAATCTTGGCGAAAGTGAACCAGTAAAAGAAAATAAAGTTGAGGTCTTAGTTTTGATGCACGGCAGACAAACCGCCTCAAGTATGTTGGAAATGGCGCAAGAATTATTAGGAACGAAATTAGGTACAGCATTTAATATGCCGTTAGCCATGGAAGTCCAAACGATGTATGAAGAAGTGCTGGCTTATGTTCAAAATCGTCAGGCAAGTCTGACGAATGGATTGATCTTACTGACGGATATGGGTTCTTTAAATACCTTTGGTGACTTGATTTTTGAAGAGACTGGAATCAAAACGAAAGCAATTACAATGAGTAGTACGATGATCGTGATTGAGGCATTACGGATGGCGAATGTTGGGCGGAGCTTGGAAGATATCTATCAAAGTATCCAGATTTCCTTTGAAACGATCGTCAAGGACCAATTCAAAGAAGAACAAACTGAGACCTATGAACGTAAAAAAGCGGTGATCGTTACTTGTTTTACTGGGGAAGGTGTAGCAGCTAAATTATACCAGCGGATTGTTCCTGTAATCGACCAGAAAAAGGTCGAAGTGATCCAAATGCAGTTTTTAGAACGAGAATCATTTAAGCGACACATTGATGCATTATTAGAAGAATATGAGATCAAAGCCATTGCGGGCACGGTAGATGTGGATTACCAAAATATTCCGTTTTTCTCAGCGTATGATGTCTTCAACGATGAGAAATTGAATATGCTCAAGCGGATCGCTGATGATGAAGTTCCAACTGCCAAAATCGTTGATTCATTAAAAGATTCTTTAAATTCGATTTCTTCGGTAGAGCTTTTGATCCATTCTTTACAAAAAAACATCCAGCAAATCCAAACGGATCTCTCAATTATAGTAGAGCCAGGAGTAGACATTGGGATCGTGATTCATTTAGCCTTTTTACTGGATGGACTGATCAAGCATGAGAAGACACGAGAATTTGAGAATCTGTCTACTTTCTCAAAAATTTATCGTTTAGAAATGGACATCGTTCGAACGAATCTTATTGGATTGGAACGGAAATATCAGGTGAATATCCCAGAAAATGAGATTGCCTTCTTAACGCAAATGTTTATTGAAAATAAAATTAAAAAATAAAACACACTAATCTATTTTTTTACACAGATAACATCAGTGTGCGCACAGAAAAGAAGGACCAAAGGCTATGAAAACGCTATTTTGGTTCTTTTTTTGTTTGGCATGCTTCTTGCATTATAAAAATGTGTAAAACAAATTAAAAGGAGTGGAGAAAATGGCGAAAAAAACGATTATGTTAGTATGCTCTGCGGGGATGAGTACAAGTTTGCTAGTTACGAAAATGCAAAAAGCTGCAGAAGAAAAAGGAATGGAGGCAGATATTTTTGCTGTTTCAGCTTCAGATGCTGATAATAATCTTGAAGCAAAAAATGTCGATGTCTTACTTTTAGGACCTCAAGTCCGGTTTATGAAAGCTCAATTTGAGCAAAAATTAGCACCGAAAGGGATTCCGCTAGATGTAATCAATATGCAAGATTACGGCATGATGAATGGTGCAAAAGTACTAGAACAAGCCGAAAATTTGATGCAATAAATCTATAGGAAATGGAGGAAAAAATGTGGAAGATCAACAAAATCTCGAAGCCATCATGGGACTCATCATGTTTGGTGGTAATGCCAAGAGCGATGCAATGGAAGCGATTTCTGCGGCTAAAAAAGGTAATTTCGAGTTAGCGGATCAAAAAATAATGGATGCAAAGGAATCATTAGTCCAAGCCCATCATTCACAGACGCAAATGTTGACACAAGAAGCACAAGGAAACCATGTTCAGGTCACGTTATTGACCGTACACAGTCAAGACCATTTAATGACGTCGATTGCTTTTACTGATTTAGCAGAAGAACTTATTGAACTTTACCGAAGAATCAATGTCGAATAAAGACAGATGAACGAAAATAGAACCTTCTTTTTTGAACGGAAGAAGAAAAAATTTTGAACGGATTTTTTTAATTTGGTATGAGGAAGCAATTCTTTATATAAACAACTTATAGGAGGATATAAAAATGAACGGATTAACAAGTTGGATGGAGAAATACATCCTTCCGGTTGCCGCAAAAATTGGCGCGCAGAAACATTTAGTTGCTTTGCGTGACGCTTTTATCGGTACTTTACCTGCAACAATGGCGGGATCAGTCGCTGTAATGATCAATGCAATTATTCGAGATTTACCACAGCAATTTAATAGTACGTATGCAGATAGTTTAGCAGCGGACAAAGGAATTTTTGCAGTATTAAATGTTATTATTGGAATTAATGGATTTGTATGGAATGGAACTTTAGCAATTGCCGGCTTGATTTTTGCCTTTTCTTGGGGATACAATCTTGCGAGAGCTTATGGGGTCAATGACCTAGCCGGAGGGATCGTTGGTCTGGCGACTTTGATCCAAGGAATTTCTTTTGGACCTTCATTGTCAGCCGCTTTGAACGTCAATGTTCCTCAAAATATCGTTGATGCCATCAATGGAACAGAATTAGGGGCAACGATCGCGGATGGAAATTTATCCGTTGGTCTTTGGGGTTGGCTAAAACTTGATCATTTAAATGGAAACTCTTATTTCACAGTCATGATCATGGGTGCTATTTCTGTCATTATTTTCTGTAAATTAATGTTAGCCAACATTACGATCAAAATGCCAGATTCTGTACCACCAGCAGTATCGAAGGCTTTTGCCGCAATTCTGCCAGCAACGATCGCTTTATATGTCATTGCTATTATTAATTATATCGTTGGTCGTATCGCTGACGGACAATTGATCATTGATTTAGTTCAAAAATATATCGCTGAACCTTTCTTGGGATTATCTCAAGGGATCGGTGCTGTTTTGATCGTTACGGTCTTTGTTCAGATCTTCTGGTTCTTTGGTATTCATGGACCAAACGTGTTAGCTCCAGTTTTAGAAGGAATTTGGGGTCAAGCACAATTGATCAATATCGATATTTTCCAAAAAGGTTACAATGGCAAAACAGGAACACCTGCAGTCTTAGATGCAATTGAAGATGGTAAGGCTTATATGTGGGTTCGTGGATCCTTTGATGCCTTCGCTTGGTTCGGGGGTTCTGGTGGTACGATCGTTCTATTGATTGCTATTTTACTCCTTTCTAAACGTGCCGATTATTTGACAGTTGCTAAATTGTCGATCGGACCTGGTATTTTCAATATCAATGAACCAGTTATGTTTGGTTTACCGATTGTATTGAACGCTATCATGTTCATCCCATTCTTATTAGCACCTGTTGTTGCAACAGCTATAGGTTGGGGAGCAACTTACTTTGGTTTGGTCGCCCCAGTATCGCAGTCAGTCGTGTGGGTTGTTCCACCATTCTTACTCTCGTTCCTAGCTACCGGAGCAGACTGGCGTGCGCCAATCGTGACATTAGTATGTATGATCGTGACTTTCTTGATCTGGGCACCGTTCGTTATCTCAGCGAATAAGATGGATCCAGCAGCAGGCGAACAATAAAAATCAATGAGCAGAAGCATTTTTTGCTTCTGCTCTCTAAACAATAATCTAGGAGGAGCTAAAATGATTTCAATCGCAAGTGCCATGCAACAAGATGCTATCAAAGAGTTACTAGAAGGTTACAATGAAGATGGCTTTTCATATACATTTAAAGAAAAACAAGGAATCAAATTGTTTTTTGAGACGAGCGCACAAGATAAAGAAGCAGCAGCACAAAAAGCAAAAGCATTAATCAAAGCACAACCATGGGGCACTGTTTTATATTTTCAAGCAACAGCAGTTTAACTGGTTGTAAGATAGGAAGGGTTCAAAATGATGAAAAACGGCTTATTTTTATGTAGTATTGGTTCACTGATCGTATTGTATTGTTTAAATCCTAGTTCGCAAAACTATGATTTGTATAGTATGGCTACAGGACTATTTCTGGCAGGTTTAGGTATACATTTCTTTTTAAAAGGGAAAAAAAGAGAAGAAGCAAAGGGGAAAAATAGCTAATGGAAATCGTTAAAACTTTAAATATTCCAGCATCCTTTTTCTATGATAAAGTGATGGACTCTGTCCTTTTTGATGTACGTAAAGCGACTGGAAAATCGGTTACTCGTAAACAACTTAAAAACCTTGAATACGTCAAACAATTCTCACAAAATAGCCGCGCTCGCATCAAGATCGAGGAAGTTATTGAAAATCAGTCGTATAAATTTCGAACATCTACCACAAAAAATGATTATGTCGTCCATTATCAAATTAAAGCGTTAGATGATAAAACCTGCGAAGTACGTTATACGGAACAAATGCAATCATATGGGATGCTACAAAAATTAAATGATATGATTTTAGGAACGATGTTGATGTATTTTAAAAAACGTCGCTTCAAAAAAATGTTAGTAATGATCGAAGAAACTTACTAGTAAAAAACTGATTGTGGCAAGAAGCAGTTGATTCAGCTAAATAGTGATTTATTGAAATAACATTTTTATTTTGATAAAGTGACTATGGTTGGATCACTGAACTTGACACAATTTTTTATTGTTTTTGATGGAAGGGGTAACAAAAATGGCAAATGAAGTAAAAGAACTTGGTGTTGCTTATCAAGAAGCGATGTTTGAACTAGCAACCTATGCATTTAATGCGCAGGATACACCTGCAAGACGTGAACGATTCAAACTGATCGTTGAAAATTCATGGAATTATGGTTTTTTTGACGAGGAAGAGCAACTCACTAGCCAAGTAATGGCGACGCCTTTTTCTGTTGAATTTTATGGGCAGCAGTATTTAATGGCAGGAATCGGTTATGTAGCATCTTATCCTGAAGCTAGGGGACAAGGTGGGATCAATCAAATCATGGAAAAAATCTTAAAAGATTGCCGTGAAAGAAAAGTAAGTCTTTCTTATCTTGCTCCATTTTCTTACCCATTTTATCGTCGCTACGGTTATGAGCAATTGTTTGATAAAATCAATTATCAATTGGATAGTCGAGATGTACCGAACGTGAAAAAGACGGCTGGCAAAATGAAACGAGTGACTTTTGAACAAGCAAAAGAAGTCATAGAAATGATTTATAAACAAATGCCAGCAAATCAACGTGGTGGATTAAGTAGAGAAGACTGGTGGTATACTTATAAGTTTAAGCAAAAGACAGATAATCATTATGCGCTGTATTACGATGAATCTGGTCAAGCAACAGGATATGTGGTTTACCAGTTAACGGCACCAACATTTGTAGTAGTGGAATGGGGCTATTTGAGTCATGAAGCCTTTCAAGGATTAGTGAGGTTTGTTAGTTCCCATAGTGGGGCGTTTGCTTCTTTTGACTATGCTTGTGGTTATTCAGGTAGTGATCAAAATTATTTGCTTAAAAATCCTTTTGCACAAATGACGATCACGCCATATATGATGGGCAGAATTGTTGATCTTGAGTTGTTTCTGAAAGACTATCCTTTCAAAAAACAAGCGCTCACTTTTGCTTTAGAAGTAACAGAAGATCCTTACGCACAGTGGAATGAAGGGATCTTTGAGATCACTGTATCAAATGCAGAGGTGAAAATTGAAAAAGTAACAGAAACAAAATTACCAACCATCAGTGGCACCATTCAACGCATGACTCAATTATTAATGGGGTATCGTCAGATGGAAGAACTTGTTTTTTACAATCACATCCAATTGTCAACTGAAGCTCTATTAGAAATGGCGCCATGCTTTCCAAGTCAACAACCTATTCTAAATGATTATTTTTAAAATGAACGTAAAATGTTTGTTGCTCAACGCATATAACGCCCTCCAAGATTTTCGACGAATTCTTGGAGGGCGTTATCGTATAAAAAGCTATTTTGAATTTTTCGGTGTCATGCTGAAAAACTGCTAGCCTTTTTGCCACTGATTTATCTCGTTTCTCTACAGCAAATCTTCTTTTTTAGTAAACTTGAATTTGCGACTTTCTTTTTTCTGAGGTTTTTCATCTTCATGCTGTTTAATGGCTTCTTTTGATAGTTGTTCTCGTTCTTGTTTAGAAGCATCAAAGCGTTCAGCATATACTTCTTCTTTTGGTTTGTCTTTCATAAATAAAACCTCCCTCATCACTTGTTGGATAATTCTATTTTATCACTCGTCAAAAGCTAGTGGAAACGTTTTGCTTAGGAAGAAAAATGATTTTTCTAAGAGAAGCTTGCATGTGATTCCTAAACAAGCTAAAATAATACTATTGAGAACTTGTTCCTGTAGCTCAGTAGGATAGAGCAATCGCCTCCTAAGCGATAGGTCGCTGGTTCAATTCCAGTCAGGAACGTTAAAAACCTGTAACCGTTGTGGTTCAGGTTTTTTTGTTTGTGTGGGACCAAGATAGTTTTCTACGCTACATTCGATTTTTCTGGTGAATGAAAGACAGCTTTTCTAAATTTTTTTGATAAAGGAAAAGTAAACATACAAATAAGCAATAATAACTGGCTCAAAGTGATGATAGTTAAGCAAACTGTTTGGTATTTGACCAGTAAATAAAAATGGATGCCTAATTCGATAATATTAATCAAGATAAGGTACAAGTAGTATTGTTTCTTTATTTTACATTGATAAATACAGTAGAAACTGAACCGATAATCTAAACAAACCAAAAATAGCAAAATGAATTTGTGGATTGTTGTGAGCAGGTCATGTTGATTAGCTAAACGATGAAAAAACAATAACGCAGTTGGCAGAGGGATATAAAGCGTTAATAGTAAGACAAAAAAATAAACAATAAAAGGCATACTATCTCTCCATCATTTTTTCTAATTTTTAATAATAAATGTTGTTTTTGTCAATCTTATCAAAAAATAGAAAATGTATTAATAGAATTTCGTGATAAATAGTATAAATAATTTTTATAAAAAACTTGAACAACAGGATCAAAAAATCGCTTATTCGACCATCTTTCAGTGAGCAGCAGGGAAAAGTGTTGTCTGTAATAGAAATAATCATCACAAAAAAGAGAAGAAGTCTGTAGTACCCCAAAAAGTTAGACCAAAAATCTAACTTTTGGAGGTCGTTTAAGATTTCTCCTCTTTTTTTATATCGTTTTATCAGACTAAGCCCAGTCACCATTTCTAAATACTGGAACAGTAGAACCGTCTTCACGGATACCGTCAATATTCATTTGGTCAGAACCAACCATAAAATCAACATGGGTTTGACTACGGTTAAGACCAGCTTGTACAAGTTCTTCATCGGTCATTTCAGTACCACCTTCGACACTAAAGGCATACGCAGATCCTAGAGCTAAGTGATTCGACGCGTTTTCGTCAAATAGAGTATTGTAAAAGATAATACCCGATTGAGAAATTGGCGAAGGATCGGGAACGAGTGCTACTTCTCCTAATGAGCGTGCGCCTTCATCAGTGTTGAGCAAGGTTTCCAATACTTCTTGACCTTGTTCAGCAGAAAAATCAATGACTTTTCCAGCTTCAAAAGTAAACTTCATCCCTGAGATGATCGTACCTGCATAGCTCAATGGTTTTGTACTAGAGATATAACCATCGATCCGTCGGTAATCAGGTGCAGTAAACACTTCTTCAGTAGGCATATTTGCCATGAATTTTTCTCCACGGGAGTTGTAACTTCCTGCGCCTTCCCAAAGATGATTTTTTGGTAGGCCAATGACGATATCTGTGCCAGGGGCAGTATAGTGTAGGGCAGTAAACTGTTCTTGATTTAATTCATCGGCTTTTTTTGCTAATTTTTCATCATGTTCTTTCCAAGCCTGTACAGGATCTTCTTCGTAAATACGAGTTGTTTTAAAAATTTGATCCCATAACGCATCCAGTTGTTCTTCTTCTGGTAAATCTGGGAAAACTTTAGCTGCCCATTGTTTACCAGCCGCAGCGACTACAGTCCAGCTTACTTTATTTGCTTGGGTCGCTTTTCTTAGATTCATCATTGCTTTGCCAGCGGCAGTTTGATACGTAGCGATTCGGTTTCCATCTACGCCACCAAAAGCATCTGGATCGGCAGATACAACACTGATTCGGCTAGCACCTTTAGCGATCCAATCATCAGTCTGATCAATTTTATATTGTGGAACAGTTTCAAGACGGTCTTGTGCAGCGTAAGAAAGAAATTCTTTTTGGATCACGTCGTCCGTCCATTGTACGATCACTTCAGCTGCACCTAAACGATAGGCTTCTTTGGTGATCAAGCGAGCTAATGGGGCTTGATCGACGTTGATTTGTAAAACAACTGTATGGTCTTTTTCGACGTTTACGCCGGTTTCAACAATTAATCGTGCATATTTTTCGAGGTTCTCATTAAAATTTTCTAACATAATCCATTTCCTCCTAATGTTTCATCCAATAGCTATTTGTATGATAACATTTAATTCTTTTAGAGACAATCTGCCAGAATCGTAAAATAAAAAAATGGGTGTTCTTCTAAATGATGTCTAAAATTTATAAAATTGATTGTTTTTAAAGTAATTTTTTAAAAATAAAAAAACAAGTTGTGCATAACAAAATAATCATGTTACAATTAAATTAATCAATGGTGGAAGCGTTATAAATAATTTCAAGGAGATTAAAAAATTATGGCAAGAAAAAAGACGATCACAAAAGATCAGATTTTGGCAGCCGCTTTTGAAGTGGCTACCACAGAAGGATTTTCAAAATTTACGGCAAGGAATATTGCAAATAAAATGAATTGTTCGACTCAACCGATTTATCTTGAGTTCAAAAACATGGATGATCTGAAGCAAGCCTTATTTGCTCAGATTTACGAGTACTTGAAGCATGAAGTGTTCCCAGTTGTACATACAGGAAATACCATTATCGATTTAGCTGTAAACTATATTGATTTTGCCAATCGAGAGAAAAAATTATACAGTTCTCTGTACTTAGAAGAATATGGTGGGGGAAGGGAGATGCAAAACTTCTCTTATAATTATTTTGTCGAGACGGTCAAGAAAGATCCAGAGTATGCTGATCTATCTGCGGAACAAATTGAGTCTTTGCATAACACAATTTGGATCATCGCTACAGGATTAGCGGCACTGATGTCTTCAAGTATCATTCATCCGACCAAGGAACAAATTGAAAAAATGATCCAAGATAGCATCAATGCGACGCTAAATACGAAAGAAACGATCCAAGTGAATTAAGCAAACTACTTGAAGTATTTCTCGAAAGTCTTTCTCAAACATACACATTGATTTTTTGAAATTAAAAAAGCTTCTAAAAACATGATAAAAAGAACGTGTGATGCTAACTCTCTCCAGCATCACACGTTCTTTTTATCAAATAATTGGAGTTTTGCCAAAAGTTCTCAGCTGTGAGCTGACTGCTTTGGCCTATAATTTTGAAACAAGCGCCTTAGCAAATGCTTCGAGTTTTTCGATGTCTTCTTCTTCAGCGTTTAAATCAACTTTAACATTTTCTGTTCCTTTGACTGCTCCTGTTTTCGCAAAGGCAGCATCGAAGTCATCTACGGACTTACAAAATTCATCATAAAAAGTGTCTCCAGAACCACAAACGCCATAGATTTTTCCAGACAAGTCAAGTTCTTGTAAATCTTCATATAAGTCTACGATCTCATCTGGTAAGTCACCATCATCGTATGTATAAGTTGCGATGACACAAATATCTGCATCCTCAAATTCATCTGCATCCACTTGAGTACACTCATTGATTTCAACATCAATATCTAAATTTTCAAAAGCTTCTGCTACGATATCAGCAATTTCTTCTGTATTGCCAGTCATACTTGCGTAAACGATTTTTGCTAAAGCCATGGGTTGCCTCCTACTTATTGATATATGATCCTCTAACATTTACAGATTATACCAAAACCTTTACTAAAAGAAAACAAGTCATGTGAAGAGAATCTGATTTGGCGAACGACCGGACACTATGGTAAAATGAGGAAGATTTGTAAAAAGGAGACGAAAATATGATTACATTGAAATCAGCACGAGAAATTGAAACAATGGCTGAGTCTGGCGCGTTGTTAGCGGATGTACATAAAAATCTGCGAGATTTTATCAAACCAGGCGTGACGAGTTGGGATATTGAAGTTTTTGTTCGTAACTATATTGAAAGCCATGGTGGGATTGCGGCTCAAATTGGATTTGAAGGCTATGAGTATGCGACTTGTATTAGCATCAATGACGAAATTTGTCATGGATTTCCACGTAAAAAACCGCTGAAAAATGGCGATTTAGTGAAAGTGGATATGTGTATCGATTTAAAAGGCGGCATATCTGATTCTTGTTGGGCTTATGTAGTGGGAGAGTCAACACCGGAAATTGACCGCTTGATGGAAGTGACAAAAAAAGCTTTGTATCTGGGAATCGAACAAGCGCAAGTTGGGAACCGAATTGGCGACATTGGTCATGCTATCCAAACTTATGTTGAAAGTGAAAACTTAGCGGTTGTCCGTGACTTTATTGGGCATGGTGTGGGTCCAACGATCCATGAAGAACCTGCTGTCCCTCATTATGGTGAAGCAGGAAAAGGTCTACGGTTAAAAGAAGGGATGGTTATTACCATTGAGCCAATGGTTAATACTGGAACTTGGAAAATGAAAATGGATCCAAATGGCTGGACTGCTTATACAAGAGATGGTGGCTTGTCTTGCCAATATGAACATACACTGGCAATTACGAAAGATGGACCAAGAATCTTAACTTCTCAAGGTGAAGAAGGTACGTATTGAGAAGCTAGATCAATAAGGAGAATTTGATGAAATTATTAGGGAAAATAAAGCAAAACGAAAATTTAATGCGTTTTATTGCAACAACAAAAAAACGGATCACTGATTCAGAAATGGGTACCACGTCAGTTGTTGTGGCGTATTATTTATTATTGTCTTTATTTCCCCTAATTATTGCGTTTGGTAATATTTTGCCATTTCTAAAAATCGATCAAGAGACAGTATTGACTTATGTGCGGCAAATCATCCCTGAGACGGTCTATCAGTTTATCGGTCCTGCAATTCGAAATTTGTTAACGCAAAGTTCCGGTGGCTTGTTGTCGTTATCTGCTTTAGCTGCTTTGTGGTCTGCCAGTCAAAGTATCAACGCTTTACAAATTGCCATGAATAAGGCTTATGGTGTAGAAAATAGAAAGAATTTTTTGATCGTCCGTTTCTTTTCATTAGTAGTGATTTTACTTTTCATGATTGCGATTAGTGGAGTAACGATTTTTTTAGGACTGGGTCAAATGATACTTGAAGCGCTCCAACCGATTTTTAATTTTTCTGGCAATGTGATTATCCAGTTCCAAACTTTGAAATGGCCGATTACCTTAGTTGTCTTATTTATCATTATGTTTTTGATTTATGTGATAGTACCGAATGCGCAATTAAAACTAAAAGCAGTGATTCCGGGAACGATTTTTGCTACTGTCGGCTGGATGTTGCTATCTCAGGTGTTTGGAATCTACGCAAAATACTTTGCAACAAGAGTCAGTGGATACCAAATCATCGGGAGTTTCATCGTCTTAATGCTATGGCTCAATTTTGCTGCTACAATCATTATATTTGGCGGAATCATCAATGCTGTTGTGCAAGAATACATAACAGGTAACGAAATCAAGAAAAGACGAGTTTCTACAAATAAATGGTGGATTCGTTTCAAAAATAAATTTTCTCATAAAAAAAAATAGAACTGCGAGTTTTTATTGCTTGAGTGTTTTATAATAATTCTAGACTCTTAATTAAAGTAGGTGCCAATATGCTTGTTTCATTTAGTATGGTTGTCAAATTTTTTTTAACAATCTTGTTATCTTTAGTACTAACGCCCATATTTAAAATTATTTCTGTCCAAACCGGAATGGTGGATAAACCGAATGCGCGACGTATTAATGAAATACCTATGCCTTCAGCTGGGGGACTACCCATTTTTATTTCATTTGTCGTATCCACCTTATTGTTTTTTCGTGACATCATTCCCAAATTTTATATCATTCCTATTTTACTAGCTTCCTTAGTGATCATTCTAACGGGAGTACTGGATGATAAATACGAGTTGACGCCTAAACAAAAGTCCGTCGGGATCTTATTAGCAGCGTTGATCGTCTATTTTGTGGCAGATATTCACATTGATTCAGTAACATTGCCCTTTTTTGGTTATATCGAATTGGGTTGGCTGAGTTTTCCTGTGACCATTTTTTGGATTTTCGGTATCACTAATGCAATTAATTTGATTGATGGATTAGACGGCTTGGCAACCGGAATCTCGTTGATCGGGTTGATTACAATTGGTATTATCGGATATTTTTTCCTACATGCTTCTACAGTATACATACCAATCGTCATATTCTGTTTAGTGGCAAGCATTATTGGCTTTTTTCCTTATAATTTTTATCCTGCCAAAATTTACTTAGGAGACACTGGGGCATTGTTCTTAGGATTTATGATGGCTGTTCTTTCTCTACAAGGTCTGAAGAATGTAACATTTGTTTCTTCTATCTCATTATTGATTGTGATGGGCGTTCCAGTAACAGATACATTTTTTGCGATTATTCGCAGAAAAGCGAACCGTGTCTCTTTTTCTACAGCAGATAAAAAACACCTACATCATCGATTATTGAGTCTAGGTTTTACGCATAAAGGAGCAGTTTTGACCATTTATGCTATGGCATTGATGTTTTCATTCACTGCCATGATCATGAACTATACTGGGCGTCTCGGTTCGATTGTTTTGATCGTTTCGATGCTATTTGCGGCTATTTTATTGTTTGAGTTGATTGGATTGATCAACGAGAAGCATCAGTACATTCTTAAAACTTTACGTTTTTTAGGCAATAAAGAATATCGAACACAAGTCATACAGAAATATAAAAGGAAATGGACTAGACACTAATGAAAATAAATCAAAAACAACCGATTTTAATTAGCATCGTAACGGCTAATAGTCAAAAGATTTTTCAAACGTTAGATACGCTTCTAGCCAGCATAAATGACCAAGCCATGGTTGAGATCTTGATTTTCGATAATGCTTCGTCGATTGACTACCAAGAACGATTGAAAGAATATCTAAAGTATCCGTTTGTCAAAATCTATTTTAATCAGGAAAATAAAGGATTTGGTTATGGACATAACCATAACTTATTAACGAGTGACTTTTCTTATGCTGTGATCTTTAACCCAGATATTCTGGTGGATCAGCAGACAGTCGTTGACTTGGTCAAACTTTTGCAGGAACATCCAGAATGTGCCATGTTAGCACCTAAAATATTGAATGAAGATGGAACGACACAACATTTGATTCGCCAAAAATTAGATGTATTCGATTATGTATTGCGGTTTATTCCGGCTCGTTTTGTCAAGCAGTTGTTTGCTCAACGTTTAGCAAAATTCGAATGCCATGATTTGTCAGAAACAACCAATAGCTACGTGCGTATGATCTCTGGTAGTTTTATGGTCGTTGATGTCAATAAATTTAAAAAAGTCAACGGGTTTGATAATCGCTATTTTATGTATTTTGAAGATAATGATCTTTGCTTAACTTTTGAAAAAGCAGGAGAAAAACTCCTTTATACGCCGTTATATACGATTGTTCATTTATATGGAAAAGGCGCTCATCGCAATTTTAAACTTTTTCGTATCTTTTTACAGTCAATGGTGAAATTTTTCAATAAGTGGGGGTGGACTTTCTTTTGACCATACCCAAAATAGTAGTCGTTATCGTATTATACCAGCAGCGTTTTAGTCAATCGCCTTCTTTTGATCTGCTCATGAAAGCTGTCAAAGAGAAGAAGATTCAATTGGTTGTTTATGATAATAGTCCCGTTAAGCAATTGGAGCCATTATTAGAACAAAACGAAGATATAAGCTACTATCATGATCCATCAAATCCTGGTCTGGCTACGGCTTATAATTATGCGTTGAATCATGCACAGCAGAATATTCGCTATTTCGTTACACTTGATCATGATAGTCAATTGACTGCAACGTATTTTGATACGCTATTAACGATTGATTGGACAGATGAATTGGTTGCAGCAGTTCCGTTGGTTTATGCTGGAAGCAACCAAATATCGCCTGTTTTTGCGGATCGCTATATCAATCGTCAAGTTGAAAAGGTTGAGCGATCACAGCTCAGTCAAAGACGAATCATGGCGATTAATTCAGGCGCTGTTTTTTCTATCAAATTTTTAAAGGAGATTGGCGGTTTTAATTTAGATTTCCCCCTTGATTTCTTGGATCATTGGCTTTTTTGGACGATCTATCAGTTCAAAAAGACGGTTTTTATCTTACCTGAAAAAATGGAACATGATCTTTCAGTTCTTGATTATCAGAAAGTTTCTGTTACAAGGTATCAGTCGATACTGAAAGCTGAAAAAACTTTTTATCAAAATTATGATAAAGAAATGTTACCGCGTCATCGAAAACAATTATTGTTACGTACAGTAAAACAATTTTTAACAGTCAGAAATCGTAAAATATGGCGTTTGACATTACAATCATTTACTGAAAACTGAAGGGTGTGAATTTGTGCGATCAGTTTGTATGGCTACCTTTAATGGTGGCAGATATTTAAGAGAACAATTGGATAGTATTTTAAACCAACTGACACTTGAGGATGAATTGATTATTTCAGATGATGGATCGACAGATGAAACTTGTCAAATTATAAAGGAATACACGCAACTAGACAATCGAATCAAATTTGTTGAAGGACCAAGGAAAGGTGTCATTGCCAACTTCAACCATGCCATTCAACAATCTAAAGGTGACATCATTTTTTTAGCAGACCAAGATGATGTATGGCTACCTAATAAGGTGGCTAAGATTACCGCATATTTTGAAGAAAATCCGCAACAATTAGTAGTAGTGAGTGATCTAGTGATTGTGGATGGTCAACTCAATGAGATACACGCGTCGTATTTTTCCTATCGGCATTCCCGAACAGGCTGGCTCAATAATTTGATTCGGAGTAATTATATCGGTGCCGGTATGGCTTTTCGATCTTCATTAAAGAAAGAAATAGTACCAATTCCTTCTGAAGTACCAATGCATGATATGTGGATTGGAATGTTAGGTGGAACTCGTGTTGGGTTTATTAGAGAAACATTGACACTTTATCGTAGACATGATTTTAATGTGAGTGAAATCAAAACAAACACTAAACTAACCCAAAAAATTACCTGGCGGTTGAATCTGATCAAGGCGCTTGTGAAGAGAAAATGGTTTGGAATTAATAAAAGATAGTTAAATCGTTAATAATTCCATGACAAATAACAAGTTTGATGAGATAATAACAAGGTGAATTTTAAATTGAAAAGGAGAATTTATACTCATGAAGGGAATCATTCTTGCTGGGGGAAGTGGTACACGCTTATACCCTCTAACTAAGGCAACTTCAAAACAGTTGATGCCAGTCTACGATAAACCAATGATCTACTATCCAATGTCTACACTAATGCTAGCGGGTATCAAAGAAATCCTGATCATCTCTACTCCTCAAGATACACCAAGATTTAAAGAACTGTTTGGTAATGGGGCAGAGTTAGGATTACAAATTGAGTATGCAGTGCAAGAAAGTCCAGATGGGCTAGCACAGGCTTTTATTATCGGTGAAGAATTTATCGGTGATGATAGTGTGTGCTTAGTTTTAGGAGATAACATCTATTACGGTGGTGGCTTATCTAAAATGCTTCAACGCGCTGCTTCTAAAGATACTGGAGCAACAGTGTTTGGTTACCACGTTAATGATCCAGAACGTTTTGGTGTTGTAGAATTTGATGAAAAGATGCGGGCTCTGTCAATCGAAGAAAAACCTGCGCTACCAAAATCAAATTATGCAGTAACAGGGTTATATTTTTATGATAATGATGTTATTTCGATTGCGAAAAACATCAAACCTTCTGAACGTGGTGAATTAGAGATCACTGATGTAAACAAAGTCTATCTAGAAAAAGGAAAACTATCTGTTGAATTGATGGGTAGAGGTTTTGCTTGGTTAGACACTGGCACGCATGAATCTCTTCTAGAGGCATCCACATTTATTGAAACGATTGAAAAACGTCAAAATCTCAAGGTAGCTTGTTTAGAAGAAATCGCCTACCGAATGGGATATATCACTAAAGAGCAATTACTTGCATTAGCTCAACCGTTGAAAAAAAATCAATATGGTCAATATCTTTTACAGTTGGCCAACAATTAAGGGAGTCTGAAGTAATGAAAGTAACTGATACTAATTTAACAGATGTGAAGATCATTGAAATGGATGTTTTTGGTGATCATCGTGGCTTTTTTACCGAAAGTTATTCCAAAGCAAAATTTGTTGAACATGGTTTAGATTTTGATTTTGTTCAAGATAATCATTCATTATCGGCAGAAGCTGGTGTTATCCGCGGACTGCATTTCCAAAAAGGAGAAGCAGCACAAACGAAATTGATTCGGGTAACTTCTGGTGCTGTTTTAGATGTGATTGTCGATATTCGTAAAGGAAGTCCAACCTATGGTAAATGGGAAGGCTTTATCTTATCTGAACACAACCATCGACAACTTTTGGTGCCTAAAGGTTATGCTCATGGATTTGTGACATTGACACCAAATGTCAATTTTCTTTACAAATGTGATAATTACTACAATGCACAAGCTGATGGTGGGATTGCCTTTGATGATCCAGAATTAGCGATTGATTGGCCTATCGATCTTTCCAAAGCGATTATGTCTGAAAAGGATCAGCATCATCCAACTTTAAAAGAGTTTGAAGCAGAAAATCCATTTGTTTATGGTGAAATTTAGGATTGCAAGGAGAATTTTTATATGAAAAATATCATTGTTACTGGTGGTGCCGGATTTATCGGCTCAAATTTCGTCCACTATGTGGTCAATCATCATCCAGAGGTTCATGTTACGGTGTTAGATAAATTGACTTATGCTGGGAATAAAGAGAACTTAGCAGGGCTACCTAGTGACCGTGTAGAATTGGTCGTTGGTGATGTTGCGGATGCAGAATTAGTGGATCGTTTAGTCAAAGAAGCAGACGCCGTAGTCCACTATGCAGCAGAATCGCATAACGATAATTCGCTAAAAGATCCATTTCCTTTTGTCCAAACCAATATTATTGGTACGTACACCCTGTTAGAAGCTTGTCGTAAATACAATGTTCGTTACCATCATGTATCCACCGATGAAGTGTATGGGGATTTACCTTTACGTGAAGATTTACCAGGTCATGGAGAAGGCGAAGGGGAAAAATTTACAGCTGAAACACCTTATAATCCATCAAGTCCATATTCTTCAACTAAAGCGGGCTCTGATCTATTAGTGAAAGCTTGGGTTCGTTCATTTGGGTTGCAAGCAACGATCTCAAATTGTTCAAACAACTATGGACCATATCAACATATTGAAAAATTTATTCCTCGTCAAGTTACTAATATCTTAAGTGGTATACGTCCAAAACTATATGGTGAAGGAAAAAACGTTCGCGATTGGATCCATACGAATGATCATTCATCTGCGGTTTGGTTGATTTTGACTAAAGGAAAAATCGGTGAAACTTATTTGATCGGTGCCGATGGGGAAGAAGATAACAAAACAGTCATGGAATTGATTTTGGAACTTATGGGACAACCCAAAGATGCTTACGACCATGTCAACGATCGTGCAGGACATGATTTACGTTATGCAATTGATTCGACAAGGTTACGTGAGGAGCTAGGTTGGCAACCTGAATTTACCAACTTCCGTGATGGTTTAGCTGATACAATCAAATGGTATGAAGAACACCAAGATTGGTGGAAGAAAGAAAAAGAAGCTGTGGAAGCAGCCTACGCCAAAAATGGTCAATAAATGATGATAAGCCGGATTTAATGAACTCTCAAAAAATTCGGGTAAAAAAGACACGCATGAAGTTGTAAAACGTGCAGAAAAAAATTAGTATAAAAATAGGAATTGTTTATTGGCAATTGTAAGGGGAGCTGTGACAGATGTTGCAGACCCCTTTTTAAAACAAAAAAGAGGAGAGATCAGAATGTTCTTATTAACCGGAGGAAATGGTCAACTTGGAACGGAATTACGCCATTTATTAGATGAAAAAGGAATGGCTTATGTGTCAACTGATGCTGCTGAGCTGGATATTACTGATGCAGAAAAAACAATGGAGTATATTACAAACTTAAAGCCAGAAATTATTTTTCATTGTGCAGCGTATACAGCCGTTGATAAAGCAGAAGAAGAAGGCAAAGAATTAGATGAGAAGATTAACGTTGATGGAACTAAAAATGTGGCATTGGCTGCAAAAGCAGTGAATGCTAAATTAGTATATATCAGTACGGATTATGTCTTTGATGGCAAAAAGAAAGACCAAGAATACCGCGAAGACGATCCAACTAACCCATTGAATGAGTATGGTCGCACAAAATTACTAGGGGAACAAGCAGTTCAAGAAATTTTAGAAGACTATTATATTATCCGTACTTCATGGGTATTTGGTGTTTATGGACATAATTTTGTCTTTACAATGCAACGTTTAGCCGAAACGCATGATCGTTTAACTATTGTTAATGATCAATATGGTCGCCCAACTTGGACTCGAACACTTGCTGAATTTATGGTATATGTGATTGAAAAACAAGCACCTTATGGCGTATATCAGTTATCCAATGATAATAGCTGTTCATGGTATGAATTTGCCAAAGAAATCTTAAAAGATACGGATGTCGAAGTAGCACCAGTCACTTCAGCAGAGTATCCACAAAAAGCAGTTCGCCCACAATATTCTGTGATGAGTCTAAAGAAAGCAGAAGATCTAGGCTTTGTCATTCCGACATGGCAAGAAGCATTAGCAAAAATGTTGGAAGCAGCTGAAAGTTTGAAATAGCAAACTTGTTTTTCCGTAAAAAAAGAACAAACTAGAAATTGGAGAATCGCATGGAAAAACAAACAAGACGCGCGCAACGAACAGCCGTGAAGCCTGAGCGCACAGATCATTCTGTTCTTGATGTCTTTCTAAAACTTCGTTACCTCATCGGATTGCTAGTCATTGTAGTTATTGTGACGTTTAATTTGAATGGTAGTTCATTGGGTGTATGGGATAAATATGTATCGCAACGAGATGACGGAAAGAAAACTGATGTCATCTTCGGGCAAAATAGGGAAGTTCGTTCAGATGAATGGCTCGTGCAAACACCTTTTTATCTTTCACAAGCTGAAAATGACTATCCTTTAGTAAATCCCGATTATTCCTTAAATGGACAAAATATGATCATTGCTTATAATTCTCCTGTTAAAGATATCACAGTTATTGGTAAACCATTCAATTGGGGATTCTTTTTCTTGGGAAGAGATCGTGGGCTTTCGTTTTATTGGGCAATGAAATTAGTGGTCATGGTTTTATTGGGGTATGAAGTTTTAATGATTTTGACAAAAAGAAAAAAAGCTTTATCACTCGTAGGCGCCTTTGCCTTAACTTTCTCACCAGCAGTCCAGTGGTGGTTCATGCAACACGTGGGAGATCTGATTTTCTTCACATTAGGACTAATGGTTGCTTTTTATCATTATTTTTACCAACATCAAAAAAAATGGGTACGAGCAATGATGATGAGTTTGATCGTCATATTTGGTCTAGGTTTTATCCTGGTGATTTATCCAGCCCATCAAGTTATGCTTGCTTATTTACTTGTCTTTTATTTTGTTGGGTTATTGCTCTATTATGGGAAGCGAATCACTTGGGATTGGTTTGATGCAGTACTGATCATTGGGGCAATATTATTTATAGGTGGCGTACTGATCCACTTTTGGTTAACCTCTAAAGATGCGTTACTGGCTTCTTTAAATACCTTATATCCAGGAAAACGAGTAAGTACAGGAGGAAAATGGCATTTAGGAGAGTTCTTTTATTTTCTGACAAACTGGAAAATTTCGTTTAAAGATATCAATTTTTCTAATAATTCTGAAGTTGCTCTGTTTTATCATTTCTTCCCGACCGTCTTTTTAGCAAGCCCATTTGTTTTATTTGGTAAAAAAAATAGTGAACAAAAACTGTTTGGACGGATTTTAATGCTCTTTTGTCTGTTTTCAATTTATTGGATTACTTTAGGATTACCAAAATGGCTCGCTGAACTCACTTTATTATCTTACGTGCCACCTTTTAGAGCAATCTTAACCTTTAGTTTTGCAGCTTGCCTCTTAACCATATGGTTTATTGCCTATATTTGGCAAGAAGATGTGATCCCAACATGGTATAAATTTTTCCTATTGTTGGCGAACGCGGGAATCTTTGCGTATGCTTTGGTCAATTCCAAAATGACAAAATACTTTACCGAATTAGAGATCACCATGATTGTGATTGTTGGTACGTTAATCCTGGCATTTATTCTGTTCCGACGTTGTCGATTGTTCTATCTTTCGTTTATCGCTTTGATTGTAGCTTCAGGTTTCTTTGTGAACCCAGTTGTAGAAGGAACTGGTGCGATCTTTGAAAAGACTCTGGCAAAAGAGATAAAAGCAATTGATCAGGCAGATCCACAACAAGTATGGTTAACAGAAGATGAGCTGTATAACTTTACACCAACATTAGGCGTAAAAGCTTTTAATTCGGTACGCTTTTATCCAGACATGAAGGCATGGGCTAAAATTGATCCAGATAAAAAATATGAAAAATATTATAATCGATATGCCCACACACGTGCCTTTATTGCTAAAGAAAAAACTTCATTTGTTTTAGATCGTCCAGATATGTTTTCTGTGACCCTCAACTTTAAAGATGCTGAAAAGCTTGGAATCAAATATGTGGTCAGCAAACGCCCGTTAACTGATTATAATCAATTGTACCAAGCACAATTCACTCAACTATACGGTCCTGATAAAGATGGTTATATGATTTTTGAAGTAACCTATCCTGAAAACGATCCATCTACAGCCAATAATGCTGTGAATAATACGGATAACCAAGTAGATGAATGGTCGTATACAGGCGGTTGAGAAAGTAATTATTAGGTATTGAGTAATTGATATGGGAGTGTAAGGAAGTAAATTTCTTTACTGCTTCTTCTGAAATTGCTCAGTACCTATTTTTAGGTTCCATGTTTTTTCTTTTAAAAAGACTGGATGAAGCACTAAAAGTGAGTTTTTTATCAATTAATCTAAAAATAGCATTGCCGTTTGTTTTTAAAAAACAGTATAATAAAACAGTATGAAAGGAGGATGGAGATTATTCAGACGGTTATTGGAAAATTAATAAATAAAATGAGTGTTGGATTACTGATTCTATTTCTTTCTGCTATTTATTTTGTATGGACAGCAGGCCTAGGCAATGCTCAAGCGCTTTTTTTATATGACAACAGTGCGCAATTTGTTACGTTTGGCATTGTCATTTTATTTATTTTAAACGTATATAAAGGACGAAGAGCTGACTTTATTTTTTTAGCAGCGGCAATGCTTATTTATTTTCTGTTTGATCATTTCCGTGAAGTAAGAGCAAGTTCTATGAATGTAGATCTTTTGATCCCGCTAATCATAGTCTTTTGTTTGACGGTTAAATGGATTCAGTTTGATAAGTTAGATCGTTCGATTTTTATTTTAGTATGTTATGTCTTTCTTGGCATTACGTTATACCGCATTTTTACTGAAATAAAAATTCCTGATGGTGAAAGTATTTGGTTGCCTGATAATAAAGTTTCCGATATTTGGATCAACACGAATACGATTGGTAGTACTTTAATGACCCTCTCCTTACTGATCAGTGGGTTTGCCAGTTCATTTGAGCGCTGGTATGTTCGGGTATTCGTTGGATTTCCGAGTGTGATTGCTGGGATTATTGGTATCTGGGTCTGTCAATCAAAAGGTGCTTTAGTTGCGATGATCGTATTTGTTTTACTGGATATTTGGCCAAAACAATTGTTCAAAATAATACGAGCGCCATTTTTAGCCTACATGATTGTCACGATTTTTGCGTTGCCAGTTTCTTACTTAGCAGCTCATTCCGAGCATCTAAATCTCTTTACTGGTCGTGAAGAAATTTGGTTGAAATTCTATGAGACTATTTCAGAAAAAAGCGAACAAGTCTGGGTTGGAATGAAACCGTTCATTTTTCAACGTGGAAATCAATTTTTAGGAAATCACAATAGTTATAATTCATTTTTAAATCTATATGGATTGCTGGGTGTCATCATCGCAGGAGTACTAGTCTTAATCTATGTAGGTCGATTGACCTTAAAAGCAGATTTATCGAATGGACAAGTAACCTTTTTATGGGCATTCTTTGCAGTGATGATCCAATCCTTTATGGAAGACACTTTAACTTCTTTTCCGTGGGTACCTATCATCTATCTGTTATTGGGAATGGCAAGTCACCGATATGATGATTTAAAAAACGTTGCAAACAAGCGGAAAATAGCGAATCAACAAACGAGGGAAACGACAGACGGCTCTCTATCAAGAGTGGCACGCCGACATTAAATATTTAGATAAGAGCTAGTTGAAACAAGTTATTCTTGGGTCAGCTAGCTTTTTGCTTCATTGCAATTAAATTATTTCTTATGTAAAATAAAAATGTTAGCGTAAAGTTGCTTAATAGAAAATTAAGAAACTAAGAATATCACAGTCCGTGAGTAAAAGTGTGGTAAAATGGCACATGACTGTAATTAACAGAATTTGCTTGGAGGAACACAAATGTTTAAAGATCTGTTTTTATTTATGAAGGATATCTACCAGAATAGAAAGCTCTTGCTTCAGTTTTCAGTGAATGACTTTAAGTCTCGCTATGCGGGCTCTTTTTTGGGAATTTTATGGGCATTCATTAATCCTGTCTTTACCGTATTGATTTATTGGTTGGTCTTTGGTTTTGGATTAAAGGCAGCGATGACAGATGGAAAATATCCTTTTATTGTTTATTTGATTACGGGAATGATCCCATGGTTCTTTTTTTCTGACGCGTTTACATCAACGACGTTAGTTTTCAGAGAATACACTTATTTAGTAAAAAAAGTTGTATTTAATATCCGCATTTTACCAACTACAAAAATTTTATCGAATCTATATGCACATCTTTTCTTTATTTTCGTTGGTTTAGTGGTGGTTATTGGACATGGAATCTATCCAACCTGGATGACGCTCCAACTGATTTATTATTTATTCTGTATGTGTGCTTTTTTAACCGGCTTAACATGGTTGACAGCATCGATTCAACCATTTCTACCAGATATCGTGCAATTGATTACGATTTCTCTACAATTGATTATGTGGACATTGCCGATCCTGTGGAGTCCAAGTCAGTTCAATCCAGTGATCGTCCAAATCTTAAAACTAAACCCACTTTATTATGTTGTACAAGGATATCGTGAGTCTTTCTTAGGACAAGCTTGGTTCTGGGAACACGGAATGTATACTCTCTATTTCTGGGTATTTACGCTAGCTATCTTCGTTATTGGATCTGCTGTGTTCCGTAGATTGAAACCACATTTTTCAGATGTGCTGTAAGGAGTATGAATATGACTGAATATGCGATTAAATTAAAAAACATTACAAAATCTTATAATATGTACGCAAAACCATCTGACCGTTTTCGTGAAGCTTTGAATCCCTTCAAAAAATCTTACCATGACGTTTTTTATGCATTGAAAAATATCAATGTGGAAATTAAAAAAGGGGAAATGATCGGCTTTGTCGGAGAAAATGGTTCAGGAAAATCCACCATGCTCAAAATCATTACTGGCGTTTTGACGCCCACATCTGGAACAATGGAGATTGAAGGGAAAATATCTGCACTATTAGAACTAGGTTCTGGGTTCAACCCCGAATATTCTGGCTATGACAATATTTATTTGAATGGCATGGTGTTAGGTTTTTCTCGTGAAGAAATCGATGGAATGGTCGGAGACATCATTGAATTTGCTGATATCGGCGAACATATTTACCAACCAGTAAAAACATATTCCAGTGGGATGTTTGTTCGTTTAGCCTTTGCGGTAGCTATCAATGTCAATCCAGATATCTTGATTGTCGATGAGGCTTTAGCTGTAGGGGACCTTGAGTTCCAGTTAAAATGTATGGAGAAATTTACTGAAATCAAGAACTCAGGTAAAACGATCTTATTCGTTTCCCATGACATCAGTTCGATCCGCCGTTTTTGTGATCGATCCTATTGGCTAAAAAATGGTGAAGTGGTTGAATATGGGGATACCATGGATGTCACAACGAACTATGAAAACTTTTTAAAGAAAAAATCAGTCAAAACAGTTGATCGAAATAAAAATCAAATGGAACGTTTTGCAGCGCCTGACATCGTTGATGTACTGAGTGCGGAATTATTGGATAAAGAAAAAAATCCTGTTGACGTGCTTGATCAAGGCGAAACACTGTATGTCAAAGTAACCTATGAAGTAAAAGATGATTCGATCAAGAATCCTGTTTTAGGGATCGCCTTACGAACTGTCGATAATTTTTACGTTTGTGGTTTAAATACACTGTTGGACGGCATCAAAATCCCTTGGAAAAAAGGCAAAAATGTTTTCTATTTAGAATATGAAAAACTAGGCCTGCTAGCTGGTGAATATTATTTTGATGTGGCAATTTTTGAAGAAAATGCCACCGTACCTTTAGTTTACAAAACAAAATATATGAACTTATTTGTTAATGGCTCATATATTGGGGAAGGAATCGTGGTCTTAGACCATAAATGGGAAGAAGGTTATCTAGCCGATGAAGTATGATTTTGAAATGGACTTAGATGAACAAAGTAGTGTAGGGAAAATTGCTGCCCAAATTAAACCAGGCAGCAAAGTCTTGGAATTTGGACCGGGAAACGGCCGATTGACCAAACATTTAATCGGAGCCAAAAATTGTCAAGTAAGTATCGTCGAATTAGATAAAGAATTATTCGATTTTGTCAGTGAATTTTCACAAGATGGTTTTTATGGAGATATTGAAAGTTTTGAGTGGGCAAACTATTATGCAGGGCAAACCTTTGATTATATCCTTTTTGCAGATGTTTTAGAACATTTAGTGAACCCAGCTGAAACATTAAAAAAAGTGAGAGAATTTCTCAATGAAGACGGAGAAATTTTAATCACATTTCCGAATTTAGTCCATAATTCTGTGCTGATCCATTTATTCAACAATGAGTTGCCATGGGCTTCTTATGGCTTATTAGATGAAACACATAATTCTTTTTACACACACGAAGGTTTTAAAAAAGTGTTTGAAAAAGCTGGTTTATCTATTAATATTGAGGATTACCTTTACTTAGCTGTCGGAGACACAGAATTAAATTCAACTTATGAAGAATTACCCGAAGCAGTTCGCTATGAGTTCAAAATGCGACCTTTCGGAGAAGTTTATCAATACTTCTTTTCTTTGAAAAAACACACTGAGAATAGTCACATCTCACAACCACAAAATTCGAATTTTGTTCGAATGGTGGAAGTGATCCAAAAGACTGCAAACAAAGAAGTCTCCCAAAAATATCCTTTCAACAATTATACGGGAGAAAACCAAACATTGACTTTTCCAATTGCCGGGGATGTCGAATCGGTCATTTTTAAATTTGCTGATCAACCAAGTTTTATCGAATTTAGCGGGGAGTTGGCGGGAAACAAAATTGATTTCATCCAATCTAATGCAGTAATCAAAACACAAAATGATTGCTATTTATTTGATGGTGAAGTAACGCCACAATTTACTCTATTTGATGTCGCAGGTCAAGAATTGACGATCCATTGTCATTATCGGTTTATCGGAGAATTGACTCAAACGATGAAAGAACTACTTGAGGCAGTCAAACCTTTAGCGCAGATCGAGCAACGTCTAATGGCACAAATCACTTCGCTGAAAAAAGAAAATGAACAAGTGCGATTGACAAATGAAAAATTAGCTAACGAATTACAGATGACGACTGACCGTTATTGTAAACTGATAACTGAGGAAGAATTCGCGATTAAACCAAGAAACCGCAAGCTTCGATCGAAAGAAACAGCAAAGAAAATTCAAGCAAAGGCGATTTCTCTATGCGTGGATAGCAAGCATTGGGACCCAGAAACGAAAATTTTGACAATCAATGGTTGGGGAATTTCTAACGCACAACGTCAGCCGTTATCCTATAAGTTATCTGTGAACCAAGCACCATTTTTTCAAGCCTTGCAGTTTGAACGGCCAGAAGTAAATGAGGCGGAACAATTGCCAGCGGGAACAAAAGCTGGATTTGAATTGCAAATAAGATGTGAACGAGAAAAATCTTTTTTAATTGAAGCTGTTGCTGAAAATGGCGAATCCTGGTTTATCGAGATATAAGAACGAACTTATTTTTAATAAAGGAGAACAAAAGCTCGTGCAAAAAAAAGAGATTGCTGTATTTATAGACCGAATTACTCGTGAAAGAGCAACTGGGGATTTATTGATTGTTGGCTGGGCGGTCGATGAGGTGACGAAAGAAATTCCGATCATTAAAGTCGATAAGGACAAAGTATCTGCCGAAGTCACCAATGTTGTTCGTTTGGATATCAATCATTTATACAATCTGGATGTGAAAACACCGAGTGGTTTCAACATTCGATTATCTGGAAGAATGAAAGGTAAAGCGATTTTAGATTTCCAAACAAAATCCCATCAAAATGGGATTGCGGTGAAATTGAATGGTCGTTATCCGTATGACGATGGCCTTGAAACAAACTGGGAAAAGAAAAAAAGATTGCTTCAAAAAGGATTCAATTATGCACGGACACACGGAGTGAAAAAAGCGATCCGACGTGTCAAGTTTGAAATGAAACCAGCTTCTGTTGATTATACCGAATGGATCAAACGTCATGAACAGTTTGATCTCCAAAAGCAACGTCAAGATGCTAAAGGATTTGAATATCGTCCCTTAATCTCAGTACTTATGCCAGTCTACAATGTCGAAATCAAATGGCTGGAAAAATGTATTGATTCTGTTTTAAAACAAACGTATGATCACTGGGAATTATGTATCAGTGATGATGCATCAACTGATCCTAAAATCAGAAAATGTTTAGAAAAGTATCAAGCTAAAGATCAACGAATCAAAGTCGTTTTTAGAGAAAAAAATGGGCATATCAGTCTAGCGACCAATTCTGCTTTGGAAATGGCAACAGGGGAGTTCATGGCGTTGTTAGATAATGATGATGAACTACCGCCTTATGCGTTGTTTGAAGTCGCAAGCGTCTTGAATCAGCGTCCTGAACTTGATGTCATTTATAGCGATGAAGATAAGATCGATGCAGAAGGTCAGCGTTTTGATCCTCATTTTAAAGCGGATTGGTCACCAGACACTTTAATGGGCAATAATTATATTTCACATTTAGGGGTTTATCGTACCAGCTTAGTTAAAGAAATCGGTGGATTTAGAAAAGGATATGAAGGTTCTCAAGATTATGACTTGGTACTACGAATAACTGAGCAGATCCCAGCTGATCACATTTATCACATTGATAAAGTACTGTATCACTGGCGCACGATTCCGGGATCTACTGCCAGCAATGGTGAAGCGAAGAGCTATATTTATGATTCTGGAGTCAAGGCATTGACTGATGCACTCGATCGTAGAGGAATTAAAGGAAAAGTTCGTCCTGGACGAATCTCTGGTTTCTACGAGGTCAATTATGAAGTGCTGCAAGAAGACTTAGTTAGTGTCATTATTCCCACTAAAAACGGATATGATGACTTAAAACTATGTATCGACTCAATTATTGACAAAACAACCTATTCCAACTATGAGATCATTGTTGCTGATAACGGTAGTACCGATCCTAAGATGCAGGAACTATTTAAGGAATACCAGCAACGACTAAACGAACGTTTTATAGTGGAATTGATCGATATACCTTTCAATTATTCTAGGATCAACAATCTAGCGGCAGAAAAAGCAAGTGGCAAATATTTATTGTTCTTAAACAATGATACGGAAGTTATTGAGCCTGAGTGGATGACCAATATGGTTGCCTATGCGCAATTTGATCGAATTGGCTGTGTCGGTGCCAAACTTTACTACCCAGATGATACGACACAACATGCTGGTGTGTTAGTTGGTATTGGTGGCGTTGCTGGTCATGCGTTGAACAACTATGACCAAACACACTGTGGTTACTTTGGTCGGTTAGTCATCGATGTCAATTACTTAGCGGTAACAGCTGCCTGTATGATGGTCAAAGCCAGTGATTTTCATGCGGTCCATGGCTTTGATGAAACATTAGCAGTCGCTTTCAATGATGTGGATTTATGCCTGAAAATTTATGAGCTAGGTCGATATAACGTTTATGCCCATCAAGTTGAACTTTATCATTTTGAATCAAAATCAAGAGGCTATGAAGATACGCCTGAGAAGCAAAAACGTTTTGCAGGTGAGATAAAGAAAATGCAAGTGAAATGGCCAGGGTATATCAACCATGATCCTTTTTATAACGATAATCTGACAAAAGAAGGAATTGGAGATTTTTCATTAAGACCAGATTAATTAAGAAATGAAAATAGAAACTATCATGCAATCAGTTAAGAAAGCATGGTAGTTTTTTTTCGTAAAATGAGATATTAAAAGCAAGCGTTATAATTGTAGAGCAGTAGTTTTTTGTAATTCTGTTACAATTTGTTTATTCACTAGGCTTTTAAACCCTGCTATGGTAAGATAATAGGTGCATTATTTTGTGATTAGGAGTGTATATATGAATAAAAATGGGGAATGGAGTGCTGCAAGACGAATATTCATTATTTTAATGGATGTTTTGATGTACAATGTAGCCATATATAGCAGTTTCTTACTGAAATTTCATGGGGAAATACCCATGCGGAATTTTGAAACTTTTCAACATTCAGCAATCTTTATTTCTGTTATATTTATTGCCTTGAATATCTTATTGGGCGTATATGTTTTTTATAATCGAACGGTCAGCGATATCGTGTTTGTCACGGTTATTGGTCAAGTCTTAATGACATTGGGGATCATGGTCGTCACCTTTGCTGGACGCTGGTTTGCTTTCCCACGAGGCGTAATTTTATTGTCATTTGTGCTAGCGACCATTTTATTGAGTCTTTACAGAATATTAATTTATAAGTTGTACTTGAAAGTCAGTCGTGATAAGAAAGTCGTGATCGTTGGATCAGAAAAAGATGTGGCACCGGCCATACAAAATTTCAGTTCTAAAAAAAATAATAAGCATAAAGTAGAAGCGGTTGTCATCGATCACTACTATGAAAATGTGAAAAAAATGATTGATCAAATGGATATCGTCTATCTGGCTTCACATATTGAAGAAGCAGAAAAAGTAAAAATCTATCAACTAGTGACAAAAAATGAGAAGAAATTATTTCTCAATACGACATTTGAAAACTTAACGATGATCAATCCAAACATCATGAACTTTGAAGATGAAAGTATTATTGAAGCTTCAGGATTCAGAATTCCACCAGAATATGAATTATTCAAGCGGTTGTTTGATATTATCGTTTCGTTGATTTTACTGATCATAGCCTCACCTTTCATGTTATTAACTGCTATTTTAGTAAAAGTTACTTCACCGGGTCCGGTTATTTATAAACAAATTCGGATCACTAAAAATCAAAAAGAATTTTCAATCTATAAATTTCGCTCGATGACTGCGACTGCAGAAGCCAAATCAGGACCTGTTTTGGCTAAGAGCAACGATGCTCGTGTCACTCCAGTGGGTAAATTTATCCGAGCAGTTCGTTTTGATGAATTACCACAAATCTTTAATGTATTAAAGGGAGACATGTCGATCGTTGGTCCTCGACCAGAACGTCCTTTCTTTGTTGATCAATTCAATGCGGAAAATCCTTATTACTATTTGAGACACAATGTACGTGCTGGGATAACGGGTTATGCGCAAGTTTATGGGAAATACGTATCAGATTACAACAGTAAATTACGGTTTGATTTACTTTACATCAAGAAATATTCTTTATTGCTCGATTTAAAAATATTATTACAAACCATTAAAATTCTTTTTGATAAGATGTCTTCTCAAGGCTTGGAAGAAGATGAGAATGTTCATTCATTGGCAGAGATTGCTTTTCCAAAAGAGAAAATCTTTCGCTAGTTGAGAGGTAGTGAAAAATGAGTAACCCAAAATTTAGTATCATCATACCCATTTATAATGCTGAAAGCACGATTGCTCGTACGATCGCATCTTTAAAAGAATTTGATTTTACTGATTATGAAGTTTTGTTAATCAATGATGGTTCGACAGATCAAACGGAAGCAATCATTACGAGACTTATTGAGAACGACCCTAAATTTCGACTGATCACAACGGCTAATCAAGGACCTGGTTTAGCAAGAAATGAAGGGATTATGCAAGCCCAAGGAACTTACATCTTATTTTTTGATGCGGATGATACGCCGAAAAAAGAAGTTTTATCTGATTATGACAAGCTTTTAGCTAAACATCCAGACACCGATTTGATCGTTAGTTCGTTTATCTTTCGAACGATGGACGGAGAACAGATTATTTCAGAAAAAGAAAATTTAGTGACGGAGCATCATTATCAAAGTCATGATAGTTTTATAAAAGACATGTATCGATTAATGAACGATCAGTTGATGTATGTAGTTTGGAATAAATGTTATCGAAGGGATATTTTAAAACAGAATCAGCTTCTTTTTAAAGGATACAATAGCTGTGAAGACCGTATTTTTAATTTGCATTATTATAAATATTGTCAAAATGTCCTGATGAACCCGAAAATTTCTTATATCTATGAATTTGAAGGTGGCAAAGGAATCACGAATCAGTACCGTCCCAATAAATTTAGTACCTTCAAAGAGTTCTACCAATTAGCAAATGAAGTGACGAATGAAGTCGATAAGCCAGGAATGGCAGCTCTCCATTTAAAAGGAACGACGTCGGTCATCTTTTCTATCTATGGCACTTCGACACGGACAGCAAAAGAAAAAAAAGCTGAAGCAAAGCAAATATTAACGGATCCAACTATTGTTGAGGCGAAAAAAATTGCTTGCACCGACTCTACAGTAAAAAAAGTAACGAAGCAATTGTATAACCTGCCTTGTTCATTCTTTTTAACTGCTGTACGCATCGGAAGTTTTGTTGAAATAAAGATGCCAGGATTGATGGCAACACTAAAACGAGTGTATTAAATAAGCGACCGGAATAGCAGGGTGATATCATTTGCTTTTCAATCGAAATAAAAAAGCAGTGACAGCTGTCATGGCTTTATTCTCACATTTATAAAAGTGTTAGGATAACAGTTTCTTCTAACACACTATTTATTCGAGTTTGGGTCTTTAGGTTTTCCTTTTGACCCACACTCTTTTTTTGCAAATTTAGACAGATTCTATTTCGGATAAAAAAATAGTTATGATAAAATAAAAATAGAGGGAGCTGTAAGTATGTATAGTAATGATCCTGAATTAAGAAATGTCCAGCAGGTAGTGTTAGAAATCGCTCAATATTTTGTCGATTTTTGTAATAAACACGACCTACTTTGTTATTTTTGTGGCGGTGGCTGTATTGGCTCTATCCGTCATCAAGGTTTTATTCCTTGGGATGATGACTTGGATTTTTTTATGCCTAGACAAGATTATGAAAAAATAAAAGAACTATGGCCAAAATATGCTGATGTTGAACGCTATCCGCTATTGGTTGCTTCTGAGAATTACAATGATCATAATTCATTTATGACCATTCGAGATGCAAATACCACATTTGTCAAAACGTATCAAGAAGGAATGGCTATTCCTCATGGTATACCGATTGATATTTTTCCTTTGGACGGTGCGCCTGAAAAAAGTGCGCAACGGAAAATCCAAAAAATGTGGGCGCTCGTTTATGCATTGTTTTGTTCTCAGGTTGTGCCCGAAAAACATGGGGGAATGATGGCAACAGGTAGCAAGGTGCTTTTAAGTACGTTCTCTTCGCCCAAAATCCGCTATAAGATTTGGCGTTTTGCAGAAAAACAAATGAGTAAGTACTCATTCGGATCGACACCTTATGTCACAGAATTATGTGTCGGACCTAAATATATGGGAAATATTTACCATTTGGAAGATTTTAAATCAGCGATTGTTGTTCCCTTTGAAGAGACAAAAATGCCAATTCCTGTTGGGTATGACCGCTATTTGAAACAGGTCTTTGGTGACTACATGCAATTGCCCCCTGAAGAAGAACAACAGCCTCATCATGAAGCTGTTCTTGTTGATACTAAAAAAGCTTACAAAGTAAACGATACAGTATGAAGGAGAAAAGAGATGAAACGGATTTTTTCTGGTGTACTTTTATGTACATTATTATTAAATAGCTCTATTTCCAATACTTATGCAATTGAAAATATAGCTAAAACTTCTCAATCTAGTCAAGAACAGAAGGCTATGAATGAAGTGGGAACTGAAGAAAAACAAATGAACGACTCGTCTGATTCAGCAACACTTACCACAACTAACGATACAAAACAATCGGGTAGTTCGACAACTACGGAAACATCTACGGCTGAGACTTCTTCGACAGAATCCAGTATGACCAGCAGCTCGACAATCCCCACTCAAGAAAGTACCAGCACTTCGGGTTCCGAGACCGCCAATTCTACGAGTGATTCTACCCAGGATCAGACAGATGCCAATCAAGTTGATCCAAGAGAAGATGCTGAACTCGGGAAAAGAGGGACAAATCATAAAAAAGGTACTTATGCCATGCAACCGTCTGGAAATCAGTATGGGATTATGTCGAGAATGATGTATCCTGATAATGTATATGCAGATAATCCCAATTTACCAAGAAAAGACTTCATTGATGTCGCTAGTTGGAATGGGACAATCTCTGTTGCTGAGTATCAAAAAATCAAAAGTTACGGGGTAACGGGAGTAACCGTCAAGCTCACCGAAGGAACATCATATACTAACCCGTATGCGCAAAGCCAAATCAACAATGCTAAAGCTGCGGGGCTCAGTGTGTCTGCTTATCATTACAGCGTGTATACATCTGTTCAAACAGCTCAGGCAGAGGCAAAATATTTTGCACAAGCAGCGTCAAAATTAGGTTTGCCCAAAAATACGATCATGTTTGATGATGCAGAAGATCCCAACTTGATTTCCGAAGGACGTGATACACAAAAAAATGCTTTGGCTTTCAATCAACAACTAAAAAATCTTGGGTATTCTAATGCTGCACTATATCTTAGTAGAGGTTGGCTAGATAGTGGGTACATCAATCCTGCTCCCTTTAATAAAGAACGTATATGGGTCGCACAATATCCTTATACACCAACACAATCGATGCAGTGGAACAATGATTATGGTGCTTGGCAGTGGTCGTCTCAAATGTTTTTCCCAGGTTTGGCAAATTATCAATCTCGTCCTTTTGACATGTCGATGATTTACAGTTCTTTTTTTGGAACACCAAATACAGGAAACGGACCTGACCTAAATAAATATTATACGACAAATCCTGGAAGAGTCATCGTCAAGAAGGATGATTGTTTTTACAATGATGTGAATTTTACCAGTCCTGGAATGACTGTTAAGGAAAATACTTTAGTTACTGTGAAAAGTATTCAAACAACCGCTAGTGGGATTCCACGCTTATTTACAGATCACGGTTATTTAACAGCAAATAAATCATATGTTGTAGCGGCTCAAAGCAATATTGATTCTTATTTTACAACGAATCCTAAAAAAGTCCGTTTGAAGACAGATGATTATTTTTATGCAGATACAGCTTTTACCCAGCGTTTGAATAAAGTCACGAAAGGTACAGTGGTGGAAGTAGAAAGCTTAGCTTACACGGACTCTGGTATTTTCCGATTAAAAACAAAAAATGGCTATTTGACTGCGAATAAAAATTTGGTCGAACAGTATCGTGATATCTCTGATATGTACTATATGACAAATCCAGGACAAGTCATTGCTCAGACAAATGATCGTTTTTACCAAGATGTCGAGTTTACAAAACCAGGAGAATCAGTCTCAGCTGGTACGGTCATCAAAGTAACGGGAATTGAAAAAACAAAGAGTGGGATACCTCGATTAAAAACAAATAAAGGCTTTTATACAGCAAATAGAGACTACGTGATCGCAACTGTAGCATCAATTGATAATTACTATACGAAAAACCCTGTTCGAATCGTCATGAAAGCCAATGATACTTACTATCGAGACACAGACTTTCTCCATAAAGGAAAAGCAGTGACGAAAGGGTCGCTTGTATCTGTTACAGGTGTCGTATACCGTGAAGGTCAAGTACCACGATTGCTTACGCCCGATGGCTATTTGACGGCTAATAAAGAGTATGTGCAAGAAGTGCCAGATAATATCTCAAACTATTATTATAGTAATCCAGGATATGTGGTCATGAAGACAAATGATACGTATTATCATGATGTCAATTTCAGTCAAAAAGGGGATGCAGTCTCTAAAAATGAATTGATTGAAGTGCAAAATGTGGTATTTACAAGTGGTGGAATCCCACGGTTAAAAACGGCAAAAGGCTATTTGACAGCTAATAGAGGTTATGTAACACAATTAGTGAGTGACAGTGATAATTACTTTATCGAAAATCCAAGAAAAATTGTTATGTTGAGGGATGATCGCTATTATTCTGACATAGACTTTAAACAACCAAGTACCGCAATTGCGAAAGGTACGGTGATCGATGTCTTAGGTATCGAGTATACAGCTGGCGGAATCCCACGATTAAAAACCAATAAGGGATATGTTACAGCTAATAAAGGGTATGTTACAGCTGCTGCGAATGCAAATGATAATTATTTTGTGACGAATCCTAAAAGAGTTCAACTGTTGATGAATGATTACTACTATAAAGATCTCAGTTTTACGCAAAAAGGAGCAGCAATTAGCAAAGGAACGATCGTAGAGATCCAATCAATCGAATATACTCCATCAGGACTTCCACGATTAAAAACAGCTGATGGTTATGTGACTGCAAATAAAAAGTATGTTCAAAAAGTAAACTAAAAATAAATAAATCAACACATCAATCGAATGTTCTATCATTCTTTTGATGTGTTGTTTTTTTGTATAATACTTATATTTCACCGAGGCTCAGTGGAAAACATTGAAAGTTATTGGCAGTTGTGAGAAAATGTAAAAGGTTAAATATGGTTTTTATTGAACGGATAGTGAAATAATAGGCAAGTTTTCAATACCTATTTAGTATAAATACACATAAAAGAAAGGAATTTATCTCATATGATTACAGCTATAATTATTGCCGGTGGCGTTGGCAAACGAATGGGGCAGGATATACCAAAACAATTTATTAATATCGAGGGGAAGCCCATCATTATTTATACATTGGAGTCATTCCAACACCATCCACAGATTGATCGAATTCTTGTTGTATGTAAATCAGGTTGGGAAGAAACCATGTGGGCTTATATCAAAGAGTTCAATATCAGTAAAGTCCAATGGGTGATTACTGGCGGACCTAAAGGACAAGAATCAATCAATAACGGTGTACAATTTTTAAAAGATTATTCAGAGGATGATGACACAATTATCATTCATGACGGTATTCGTCCATTGGTGGATGAACTCGTCCTATCAGATGTGATTGTGAAATGTAAGGAATATGGAAATGGTGTGACTTCATTACCGTATAATGAACAGATTTTTATTAAGAAAACCGAAGAAACGACACAACAATATGTGGATCGTAATACGTTACGACGTGTTTCAACTCCACAAGCATACCAATATGGTAAATTACTTTCTGCTTATAATCGGGCGGTCAAAGAAAATATTGGAATGACAGACTCATCTTATACCAATACGATGATGGTGGACTTAGGTGAAACCTTGTATTTTGCGGCTGGTTCTGATAAAAATATCAAATTGACCACAACCGATGATTTAGAGCTTTTCAAAGCATATTTAAAAATGAAAGATTAGGTGAAGAGGATGTCTTTAATAAATAATCCACTATATAAAGATGATTTGCTGAAGGTAGTCGAACATACTCCTGATTTAAAAAGTTTGGATGGTCAATCATTACTCATGATTGGTGCCTCAGGTATGATTGGTTCTTTTTTAGTCGATACGTTAATGTTAGCAAACCAGTATTTAGGGGTTAATATTAAAGTATATGCAATGGGAAGAAATCGTCAAAGATTGGAAGAACGATTCTCTCCGTATATCTCTGATCAAAATTTTGAGATCATCGAAGGAGACGTGACAGATCCGTTGCCTTTTTCTATTAAGGCTGACTATATCATCCACGGTGCAAGCAATACCCATCCAAAAGCTTATGCAACCGATCCAATTGGCACGATTATGACGAATCTTGCTGGTACAGAACAAGTATTGAAACATGCTGTAGCAACAGAACCGAAAAGAGTGCTTTTCCTTTCAACTGTAGAGATCTATGGCGAAAATCGTGGAGACGTTGAAAAGTTTTCGGAAGATTATTGTGGTTATATTGATTGCAATACTTTACGTGCCGGCTATCCGGAAGGTAAGAGAGTCAGTGAGTCCCTTTGTCAGGCATATATTGCGAAGCATCAATTAGATATTGTGATCCCAAGATTATGCCGTACATTTGGCCCAACGATGTTGTTATCTGACTCTAAGGCTTCTTCTCAATTTATCTTGAATGCAGTGCATGAAGAAGATATTGTATTAAAGAGTGAAGGAAACCAGTATTTTTCCTATATTTATGTAGGTGATGCTGTTTCAGCGATGCTTCATCTCCTTATTCACGGTCAGATTGGAGAAGCTTATAATATCTCTAATGACAGTTTTGATTTGCATCTAAAAGAGCTTGCTCAAAAACTTGCTGAAATTAGTGGGAAGCAAGTCATTTTTGAATTACCTGATGCAATTGAACAACAAGGCTTTTCTAAAGCAAATACGGCTATTTTAAATAATGAAAAAATTAAAGATACTGGCTGGTTCCCGATCTTTAGTCTAGAAGAATCACTGAAGCATACAGTACAGTTAGTTAAGGATGAAATACATGTGTGAAATTAGTATCATCGTACCTGTTTATAAAGTTGAAAAATATTTAAAAAAATGTGTAGATTCCATTCTCGCTCAGACTTTTTCCGATTTTGAACTGATTTTAGTGGATGACGGTTCACCTGATAATAGTGGACGTATTTGTGATGACTATGCAAAGAAGGATGCTCGTGTACGGGTCGTCCACAAACAAAATGGTGGATTGAGTAGCGCAAGAAACGCGGGAATCGAAGTAGCCAAAGGAAAATATTTGGGCTTTGTTGACAGTGACGACTATATCGCAGAAGATATGTATGAACTTTTATATAAAGCAATCATCAAAGAAGAGGCAGACTTATCGATCTGTGGTATTTATGATGTCTACGAGGGAAAAGATCCGATAATCAAACCCACAATCAAAAAAACAGTAACCGCTGAAGAAGCGTTATTATTAATTTTACAAGGAAATATCATCTCTGTTCATGCAGTGAACAAACTCTATAAGCGAGAACTTTTTTCAACTATCCGCTATCCAGAGGGGAAATATCATGAAGATTCTTTTATTATTGTAGATTTATTGAATCAATGCCACAAAGTAGCCATTGATTCTGAACAAAAGTACTATTATTATCATCGTCTTGGAAGTATCAATACAGAGAGTTTTTCAGAAAAACAATTTGAATTTATTGAAGCTTGGGAAAACAATGAAATAAAGCTCAAAGACCGAAGTCAAGAAATCAAAAAAGCAGCACATCAACGTGTTTGTTTTGCTAACTTTTTAGTTCTCGATAAGATTATAGTAGCAAACGTAACGGATCGTCCGGAAACAAAAGAAATCGTAAGTTATTTAAGACATAACTTTCGATTCATTATGGAGAATGAGATTTTTACCAAGAGTCGTAAGTTTTCTACATTACTCTTAATGATTAGCTTACATTTATATAAGTTTCCAGTAGAATTTAGAAGGAAACATATAACTAAAACTAAAGATTAACCGTTACGGTGATTGATCTTTTATACTAATGGAGGATAAAATGTTTACTAAATTTTCAAAGCAATTCCATAGTATAGGACAAAAAATAGCATTGCCCTATATTGTTTTTTTTGAGCTTGTCTTAATCTGTCGGATGGTTAGTGTTTATTCCACACTACCACCAAAAATCGATTCCATCTTTTCGATGATTATCATGTTATTATCAGGAGTCATTTTCCTTAGCCACTTTTTACCAATGATTCTCGAAAAAAAGAAAATAAAAATTGAATATTGGTTAATTGTTTTTATAGTGATTTTAGCAATCAGTACATTGTTGAATCGAGAATATGCTTTCACGGAAAACATCAAACTGATTATTTGGCAATGTATCTTTTTCTTTTGTGTATTTGAAGTGGGAAGAGAAAATAACAAAAAACTATTTACTGTGTTTGAAACGATTCTTTTAGTTGTTTGGTCTGCACTTGTCCTATTTTCTCTTTATTTGTTTTTTGCTCGTGTAAGTTTTTCTACGCCAGTTAAATCATTGTATTATGGCATGCGAATCGGTTTTTTTGAAAATCGTCTTTATGGGATTTTTGTTGATCCAAACTATGCGACAACTATTTCATTGGTTTGTATTATTTTTGCCCTTAGAAAAGCTATTTTTAATCAAAAGCTATGGGTGAAAGTTCTTTCTATTTTTGTTATGTTTGTTCAATTTAGCTATATTTCTCTCTCAGGTTCAAGATCTGGTATGATCCAATTGGTAGTTGCGGCCTTTTTTGGTGTTTTCTTCTTTTACTTATTTTATCAGTCGAAAAAAAATCAATCGTTAGTATTGAAAGTAGTAGGAGCAACAGTCCTAGCTGCGATTAGTTCAGCCGTTGTTTTTGGTGGCGTATCATTGATGAAAACAGGTTACGTCAATGTAGCAAACCGTGTGGAAATCACAAGTCCTAAGGTCGTTGACTTTTTTGAAAAAGATTCAGAAAAAAAAATTCCTGACGAAAAATTGGTCACTACCGAAAGACCGGATGTTGTTGAAAATAAAGATATTTCTAACAGTCGTTTTGCTTTATGGAAAAGTGCAACTGAATTGATGCGACTTGAACCCATTTTCGGAACAACACCAAAAGGTTTTGTGGCAATTGCCAAAGCTAAAATCCCAGAGACTCATATTGCTAAAACTGGGCAAACACCTCACAGTGCCTTTTTCTATCTATTAGCAGCAACTGGTATCTCTGGAACAATTGTTTTTGTCCTGTTTTTACTATCAAAAATGTGGCAGTCTTTGCGGATTCTATTTGCTACAAAGCAAAAAAATTATCTGGAATTTCTGATAGATAATCAAATTGTGTTGATCATCTTAGTCTCTAGTTTATTGATTACTGAAATTATACTAACTAGACGTTCTGCAACATTTATTTTCTGGTTGTATTTAGGAAAACTTCAATATGATTTCGATCAACAAAAACAATTGAACAGACTGGAAAAATAATTAAGGTAATAGGAAAAATCCTTGCAGAGAAACAAAGGATGCAAGGATATTTTCTATTATTGGTCAATTTGATGATCAAAGGCAAATAAATATTCCCGTTCGTTAGTAAAAAATTTAAATGGATATAGGAGACTTCTTATGAGAGAATTAACAATGGCAGAGGTACAAAAAAAAGCAGTTGATATTTTAGTTTATATTGATAAAATCTGTCGTGAAAACAACCTAAAATATACCATATTTTATGGAAGTCTGATTGGTGTTGAACGCCATCAAGGTTTTATCCCTTGGGATGATGATATTGATATCGTGATGCCCCGACCAGATTATGAAGAATTGCTTTTGATCTTAAAAAATGATACAAATTACAAGTTGTTGTCCTTTGAAACAAGAGAAAATTTTAGATATCCATTTGCAAAAGTGATTGACCCAAAAACTGTAGCTAAAACAAAGCAGTTTTTTAGTGGGGAAGAACCTGATTTAGGCGTTTTTGTTGATATTTTTCCTATTGACGGCATTCCAGATTCTGCTACAGAACGTCAAGCTTTAAGAGAGACAACAGAGAATTATCGTCTAAACTTAATGGACACTTTGGGATTAGCTTATGCTCGAAGCTTTGATTTTTTGAAAGCAGTCGTAAAATTAGTAGTGCGTTATCCTCATCATAAAAAATTATTGAAAATCGGAGATAATGTCTATTGGCAAAAAAAATATCAAGAAGCTGCTAAAAAAATACGATTTGGAGATACGGACACATGTGGTTATTTAGAATGGATTCATATTGATTGGGGTGTTTTTCCAACGCAATGGTTTACTGAATATGAAGACGTCGAATTTGAAGGACACAAAGTAATGGCTATCAAAAATAGAGGAGATTTTCTTACATTGCGTTACGGAGATTACATGACAATGCCACCGGAAAATGAACGCGTGACACACCATCCGTATAACTTTTACGAAAAATAGCCTCTCGAAATGGTTACAAAAAGTAAGACGAAACAACAAAGTAGTATCTTTAATACTATATCTTAGAAGGAGTGAAGTAAATGCGTGAAAAACTGCAAACAACTGTTGTAATGGCTACATATAATGGCGAAAAAAATATTATAGAACAGCTCAATTCTTTGAAAAATCAATCTCAAAAAATTGATGAAGTTATCATAAAAGATGATTGCTCAACTGATCAGACAGTCAATATTGTACGAAAATTCATTGAAGAAAATCAGTTACAGGCTACCTGGCAATTGATTGTTAATGAAGAAAACGTTGGATGGCGAAAAAACTTTTTTAAACTGCTGGATTTAGCAAGTAAAGATGTTGTGTTTACTTGTGACCAAGATGATATTTGGCATGAAAAAAAGATTGAAGAAATGAGTCGTACTTTTGCGAATCAACAAGTTCAAGTTTTAGTATCAGATTATCATGAATTAGTAGAGCCAGGTGGTTTAGCCGAAGAGTTAAAACGGGTTGATACAGAAAAAATAGAGGGACAATCAGAAGAACGAGTGGTTTTTAATGAAAACAACTTATTCCTAAGACGTCCAGGCTGTGTCTATGCTATTCGACAAAGCTTTATTGCGAATGTGATGCTTTATGCTTCAAGAATGGAGAATGCAGTCCATGATATGTCCATGTGGGGAAGTGCTGTTTTAAGCAATGGGTTATTTCTCTTAAGAAAACCGTTGATTGAATGGCGTAAACATGGTCAAAGCTCTTTTAAAAAAGAAATTGACCAAGCAAACAAAGTAACAGCCTACCAAAAAAGACTAAATACGTTACGACGAAGGTTGCAACGTGTACATGCAGCCAATAACTATTTAGCTAATTTAACTGATATAGATGATTTTGAGAAGAAACAAAAAATGCTCTTGTCAATGATTGATGAACTAGAAATGCGTATTGCTATATTAGAAAAGGAACAGTTATCAACAATTCTTGCTTCTTTCTTCCGCTATAAGCGTAAATTTTATTTTGGTACTGATATCTATCATCTTATAAAATATAAGTCAGGAAAGTGAGGTATCAGCATGAACCATAAAGCAAAAGCTGTCGCAAAAAATCTATATTATACCGTAGCAGCTAACTTTGCTACATTAGGTATTTCTGTCCTTTTAAATTTATTTGTTCCAAAATTATTAGGAGTGACTGAATATAGTTATTGGCAACTCTATGTCTTTTATTCTTCTTATGTAGGATTCTTACATTTTGGTTGGATTGATGGTATTTACTTGAAAATCGGTGGAGAAGAGTATAAAGACATTGATAAACGTTCTTTAGGATCACAGTTTTGGTATTTAGCGATATTTGAATTTTTTGTTTCGATTTTCGTTATTTTATGGGCTTACTTCTTTATGCCTGGAGAATACCAAGCACTGATCTTGATTTTGACAGCTGTTGTTTCTGTAGTGACCATCGTTAAAACATTTATTCTCTATATTTTCCAATCAACAAATAGGATTAAAGAGTATGCACAGTTATCAAGAAATGATCGCTATTTATATGTTGTCTTAATCGGTATATATTTTGCCACAGGTGGGCGGGAATTTTACTGGTTGATCATTATGGATATCATTTCAAAATTAGTGATTACAATTTGGGGAATGACCCGAATAAAAGATATGCTACAAGTTAAAATGATTGGTCTAAAAGAACTAGTACCTGAAATCTTAGATAACATTAATATTGGTAGCAAATTAATGTTGAGTAGTATTGCCAGTATGTTAATTATGGGTACGATCCGTTTCTTTGTTCAACAACAATGGTCAATCCAGACTTTTGGTAAATTATCTTTTACTTTAAGTATCTCTAATATGTTTTTGACCTTTATCAATGCGGTGGGAATCGTCATGTTCCCGCTTTTAAGAAGAACAAATCGAGATCGTCTTTCTTCTTTATTTCAAACACTAAGAGGTGTATTTGTTCCTTTGACGTATGCTATTTTGATTTTTTATATTCCAGCAAAAATCGTTTTAGGCATGTGGCTACCTGAATATGAAGTTAGTTTAAGATTCATGGGGATCTTATTTCCAATCGTTATCTATGAAGGAAGAATGTCCTTATTAATCAATACCTATTTGAAGACATTGCGTAAAGAAAAAACGATTCTAATGGTAAATGTCTTGACGTTGACCTTATCCTTACTTCTTTCTCTATTCGTCATTTTCATCATAGGGAATTTAAACTTAACTGTCGGATTAATACTTGCTAGTTTAGCATTCCGTTGTAATTTAGCTGAATTTTTCTTGTGTAGAGATATGAATATTAAAATTGGTGCTAAAATGTTTTTAGAAACCTGTCTAACTTTATTATTCATTTTTAGTAATCTTTGGTTTGATGGCACTTATATGAGTATGGTTGCCTATATTGTGATATATATCATTTATTTAGTGATTGTCCATCGTGGTTTTTTGAGCGACTTAAAAGATTTGCGATACTTAGTCAAAGATCATTAATATAAAGAAGACAGTGAGGGACTGTGACAAAAGACTTGTCACAGTCCCTTATTCTTGCAAAAGGTGATAGAGAAATACATCCTTGACCAACTTCTGCCAAGGCAATAACAAAGAAGCAGCGTTTAAATAAGAAAAATATTATCTACTATTAGAATATTTTATGCATGGTATGGTTTTCTTGTTAGAGAGGAGATAACTATTGGAAAGGGAACAATTAGTCTATGATCGCTCTATTTAGGGCATATATATAAGATAGTATTCTCAGAATAAACGTGTTACACTAAACTTATCTTTTATGTAAATCAATAATTGGAGTGAAAATAGTGGAAAAAATATTGATTACCGGTGGGGCTGGTTTTATCGGTTCTACCTTAGCCAATCACTTAGGTAAAGAAAATGTAGTGATTGTTGTTGATGATTTATCAATGGGAAAAGTAGAAAATCTTGAGATGGATAGAAACATCACGTTCATCGAAGGTGATGTAGCGGATTCAGTATTGATGGAAGAAATCATCCGTGCCAATCAATTTGACTACATTTTCCATTTAGCGGCAGTTGCTAGTGTGGCAGATTCGGTTGCCCGACCAGTAGAAACACATCGAGTTAATTTTGAAAGTGTGCTGATGCTGTTAGAATTGATCCGGAAATATCAACCAAACTTAAAACGAATTGTATTTAGTTCTTCAGCAGCAGTTTATGGGGATGAACCAACTTTACCAAAAAAAGAGGAATCCATTATTCGTCCATTAACCCCTTATGCAATCGATAAGTTTGCAGCTGAACAATATGTTTTGGATTACTGTCATTTATATGATGTTCCAGGAAGTGCAGTTCGTTTCTTCAATGTTTACGGACCAAACCAAAACCCAAATTCACCTTACAGTGGTGTGATTTCAATCTTAGTTGATCGTTATAAAAAACAATTAGCTGGAGAAAAAACGTCATTTACTTTATATGGAGACGGTAGCCAATCAAGAGACTTTGTCTATATCGATGATGTGATCCAAGCTTTACTTCTGGTAGCTAACAAAGAATCGGCTTTAGGCCAACAATTTAATGTCGGAACGGGAAAAGCAACTACATTATTAACATTGATCCAGACGATTGATCAAATTTTAGAGACGGAATTAGCTTTAGAATATCAGCCAGAACGTTCAGGAGATATTCACGATTCATTAGCAGATATTTCTAAGATTCAGTCTATTGGTTATCTACCAAAATATGATGTATTAAGTGGTATGAAAAGCTATTTAAAAACTGAAATATAGTGAATAATAAGAGTCGACAGTTCTTATTCGTACACTTAAAAAGTGGATGGAACGAAATCTTAAACTTTGAAAAATAGAACTATGATAGTCGGCTAAATACAGTCGCCATGCAAAAGTCAGATAACATTCTAACTTTTGCATGGCGATTTTTTTCAATAAAAAAATTTTTGAACTATGACGTACTTAATTTTTGGGACGATAATCTTTTTCGTTTTCAGGATTAATTTTCTTCTAATATCTTGGACCCTTCAATTAAATTATAAATTCGATTTCGCAAGTCTAGAGCAGTTAATTTTATTTTTTTATCTGATTGGTCGTTGCTTTCCATGACAACCGCATCTTTCAAATCACGTTTGAAAACAGCGACTGAATGGAAACGATTGATGTTTCCTTGTGCCAAAACATAATCATTACCACAATAGACACCACCACGATATGGGTGGCCAGTAGGACTGGGTTTCCATAATGTAAAAAGTAATTTCTGTGGGATCATTTTACCTGATAAAACTTTAGTGAAAAACGTATTTAAATCAAGCACCGACATACTGATATTTCCAGTCCCTAATTCATTATGGATCGCTGTTTGCGATTCAGTTAATGGCTTCCAGTAATCATCACTAGCAGACATCTGATAGGAAATGGCATGATGCGGAGAGTTTTTGACTTGATCATAAAAAGCGGTCTGTTTCAAATCCAAAGGTTTGATAATCTCATTCTCTACTAATTTTTCATAAGGTTGGTGAGTTAAGTTGATTAAAATACCCGCTAAAATTGTAAAGTTTAATGGTTCATAACGATAAGTATGGTAGTCAACTAATTTTAGATGTTGAACCGCAAATTGAACGACTTCTGTATCTGATAATGGGGTAGTAGGTTTAGCTGTAGGTTTCAACCCAGATCTCATATAAAGTAGATCTTCAATGGAAATCTTTTGACTATTCGGAATTTGAGGATAAAACTTAGCCAATTTCGTATTCAAAGAAAGGTGTCCTAATTCTACTTGTTTGAGAATTAACAGAGCTGTCATCGCTTTTTGAATCGAGCCAATTTGATAGTAAAGATAAGGGCTGTTTAACTGATCATTTTCTTTGTTTGCATAACCATAGCCACGCTCAAAAATCACATGATTATTTTTCTTTACATAAATTGAGCCAATGTAATCATGTTTAATTAACAGGTGGTTGATTTTTTCTGATAATTTTTTTTCTTCAGGTGTAAGCGATAATGTCTGTTTAGGTTTTAGTGAATCGAAATCATTTCTAGCTTGTTCTTTCGTATAAATACTCCATCCTATAATCATACCGGTGGAAAGTACGCTGATACTGAGCAATACTAGAATGATAGAGAAAAAAGGAAATGACCCTTTTTTTGCATGTTTGCCTTTTTTTATCATTGTGTCATAAGGTCCTTTCATTTTCGCTAATAGTTAAAATAACTATTGTATTTATTGATATTAATTTTAATCTGTTTTCATTTGATTTACTACTTACAATTTTGATAGAATATTTAAATAAATTAATTCACGTCAATCAAAATATCATGTATAATAGATGAAGTTACGAAGTTGATAGTAAGGAGGAGTTGTTTTGTCAGAAAACAAACAACGTCCAGAAGAGAAAAAAAACAGATCAGACCAATCTGCTGAAAAGAATGCAGTCATTAATCAGAGAAAAAATTTGCGAAAAAAAGAAGAAAAAATCGTTGGTAAAATCATTTTAGTGATCGTTTTGACGTTGCTAATCGTAGGAGGCGTCCTTGGATTCACCATTTACCGCTATGTGGATAGCGGGTTGAAACCATTGGATCCTAAAAATGATCAACTTGTTCAAATTGAAATACCTAGCGGTTCATCAAATAAACAAATAGGTGAGATACTCGAACAAGATCAAGTGATTAAAAGCGGCATCGTGTTCAATTACTATACTAAATTTAAAAATATGACTGGCTTTCAAGCTGGATATTATCAAATGGCACCAAATATGACTTTGGATGAGATCGGAAAACAATTGCAAGAAGGTGGCACCTCAGAGCCAACTAAAGTAGCAGATGGCAAAATCGTGATACCGGAAGGATACGACATTGAACAAATTGCTGCTAGAGTAGCGAAAGTCACTGGAAAAGATAAACAAGAATTTTTAGATTTGATGAAAGATGAAACGTTTTTCAATGAGCTTTATAAAAAATTCCCAGATTTATTGGACAGTGCGAGCAAAGCTCAAAATGTCAAATATCGCTTAGAAGGTTATTTGTTCCCGGCTACTTATGATTACTACAAAAAAATGTCGTTGAAAGATTTAGTCGTTCAGATGGTAAACAAGACAAATAGCGTGTTACAGCCTTATTTTACAACCATCAAACAAAAAAATATGACGGTTCAAGAAGTCCTGACGTTGGCTTCATTAGTTGAAAAAGAAGGGATTAAAGAAAACGATCGTAAAAACATCGCCCAAGTATTTTTCAACCGTATCAAGGCAGATATGCCTTTACAATCAGATATCTCTGTTTTATATGCCTTGGGAGAACACAAAGAAACGGTATCTTATAAAGATACGGCTGTCGACTCTCCATATAATCTATATACGAACACAGGTTATGGTCCTGGACCATTTGATAACCCTAGTGAAGCAGCTATCGAAGCCGTATTAGAGCCGACTCAAAATGATTACTACTATTTTGTGGCAGATATCAAAAAAGGCGATGTTTATTTTGCAAAAACTTACGAAGAACATTTGGAATTAGTTGATAAATATGTCAATAATTCGTAGAATAGTATTTGTATCATCGACTATTTATTTAAAATAGAAAAACATTTACATTTTAGGAAAAGCGTGGTAATCTTTTTTGGATTATATTCCTCAAAAGATTACTTTTTGCGGTATTCCATAGATCAAGAAGGAGACGTTATACATGGTTGAGAAAGTTTACCCGATGACTCTAGAAGGCAAAGCCAAACTAGAAGAAGAATTAGAACAATTAAAAACAGTTAAACGCGGAGAAATCATTGAACGCATTAAAATCGCTCGTGGATTTGGTGATCTATCTGAAAACTCAGAGTATGAATCTGCTAAAGATGAACAAGCGTTTGTTGAAGGTCGAATCACAACAATCGAAAATATGATTCGTTTTGCTCAAATCATTGACAATGACGGTGTTGATGCAGATGAAGTATCAATTGGTAAGACAGTGACATTTATTGAATTACCGGATGGTGAAGAAGAAGAATACACAATCGTAGGAAGTGCAGAAGCTGATCCATTTTCTGGTAAAATTTCTAATGATTCACCAATTGCTCAAGCTTTGATTGGTAAATTAGTCAATGATGAAGTAACGATTGCTACCCCTGGTGGCGATATGTTAGTTAAAATCGTTAAAGTAGAGCAAGCATAAGAAATACTTGAACAAAAATGAAGTTGTGGCATCTACAACTTTGAGCAATAAGCCGAAGAATCAGAAAATCGTTTCTCCGATTTTTGGGATTCTTCGGCTTATTTATTTTTCTAAGGAATGAGTGTCCAGAACCATTTGACTTAGGACAAACTTTACATCTCAAGTCCTATAGTATATTTTTAAAAAAATAGCTATGATAGAATGAGAATGTGCATGAAAGGAGAATAAAGATGAATAGTTCTTGGCGTTTTTTTATCGTAGTCGAGGCTTTATTATTACTATTTGCAGTTTGGCAAATTGTGAACAACGTAGAATTACTTCTTCTCGTATTGTTTGGTGCATTGAACATATATTTAGCATTAAGAAAATATCCACGATCTGGATTTCGAAATTTTCAATTGATTATAGGGAGTTTGATCGTTTTCTTTAGTTTAGTCAATAGCCCTGCACTATGGTTGATGGCAGTATTTGCGATCTTGTTTATCGGACTAAAAGGGGTTGAGATTTCTGGGATTGATCTAACAAAAAATACCTTTTGGCGAAAGAAACAGATGATCATGGTACAAACCGATCAATTAAAAACACATAATAATGAACGAAAAAAACAACAATTATTTGGAAATCAACGTATTGGTAATGATGTTTATGAATGGGATGACATCAATATTGCTTTAATTTCAGGGGATACGATCATTGATCTTGGCAATACATTGTTACCAAAGGATGATAATATCGTTATTGTGCGAAAAGGAATTGGCAGAACGAGAATTTTGGTACCTTTAGGGATTGCCATCAGTTTAGAGCATGCGACACTTGTTGGAAATGTTTTATTTGAAGAGGAACAATTTTCATTAAAAAATGAATCCATCAAAATTTATAGTAACGATTATGATGAAAACCCAAGACGGTTAAAAATCATCACGAATACATTACTTGGTGACGTTGAGGTGATACGTGTATGATGAGCAGATTATCAAAATTAATGATGGCAATCTATGCCTCAGCGGCTTCTTTTTTAATCATCTTGTTTTCGTTGTTCACTTATTTTTATGCAAGTAACCAAACGAATTGGTGGCGTGCCATTTTAAGTGCAAGACTATTGTATGTGCCGCTGATTTTTCATTTGTTTGCTATTGCCTTAGGTGTCGGATTAGTGGTTTTTTTGATAGTATCACTTATCCAAAAAGCAAAGTATGGTAAAATTGAAGAAAAATTAAGAGCATTATCTTCTGGTAATTATGAGTCTAGTCATTTGAATGAACCCATTCCCAGTGCAAATGATGATATTTATGTACAAGATATTGATAAAGAAATAACCAAAATAAAAGAAAAAATGATTGAAGTTTCCAGTGAACTACAAATTATCACTAGCAGACCCCAGTATGTGGATGGACAGACAAGAGAGGAAATCTTAGAACTAGAAAGGCATCGTTTAGCCCGGGAACTCCATGATTCTGTCTCACAACAATTATTTGCAGCGATGATGATGATGTCTGCTTTAACAGAACAAGCCGAAAAAACAGATAGTTCAGAAATATTTCGCAAACAATTACGTATGGTTGCTGATATCATCAATGCTTCTCAATCTGAAATGCGCGCGCTCCTACTTCATCTTCGCCCAGTGAATCTGGAGGAGAAGAGTTTGAAACAAGGAATTGAGCAATTATTAAAAGAACTACAAAATAAAATTCAAATTTCATTGAAATGGGAGATCGAAGACGTAAAATTGTCCAATTCGATTGAAGATCATCTTTTTCGTATCGTGCAAGAATTATTATCCAATACCTTACGTCACGCTAAAGCAAATGAATTAGAAGTTTATTTACACAAAATCAATAATAACTTATTGTTACGAGTGATTGATGATGGTACCGGGTTTAATATGAACGAAACGAAAACAGGTAGTTATGGATTAAATAATATTAGGGAACGAGTAGCAGGTATTGGTGGAACAGTTAAAATTATTAGTTTTAAAGGACAAGGCACCAGTATTGAGATCAAAGTTCCTTTGATCAAGGAGGCATAATTGAAAATGATACAAGTATTACTCGTAGATGATCATGAAATGGTTCGCTTAGGAGTATCCTCTTATTTATCGATTCAAGAAGACATTCAAGTGATCGGTGAAGCAGAAAATGGTCGAGAAGGCTATGAAAAAGCAATGGAATTACGACCTGATGTGATTTTGATGGATCTTGTTATGGAAGAAATGGATGGGATTGAATCAACTAAAGCTATTTTAAAAGACTGGCCTGAAGCAAAAATAATTATTGTGACCAGCTTTATCGATGATGAAAAAGTTTATCCAGCCATTGAAGCTGGTGCAGCGGGATATCTATTAAAAACTTCTACCGCTCATGAAATTGCAGATGCGATCAGAGCAACTCAAAGAGGGGAACGAGTGTTAGAACCTGAAGTAACAACAAAAATGATGGAAAAAATAAGTAAGAGAAACGAGCCAATTCTTCATGAAGAATTGACAAAACGCGAAAATGAAATCCTGATGCTGATAGCAGAAGGAAAAAGCAACCAAGAGATCGCAGATGAATTATTTATTACTTTAAAAACAGTCAAAACCCATGTCTCAAATATATTAGCAAAATTAGAAGTAGAAGATCGAACGCAAGCAGCTATTTATGCTTTCAAACATGGATTAGTTAAATAAATTGTTTATTCTACAAAAGAAAGCTTACTTTCGTTTTTAGAAAGCCTTTGCTATACTTAAATAAAATAGGTAAGGGAGGAAGCAAGTGAAACAAAATTTTGCAATTGTCGGGCTTGGACGATTTGGTGGCAGTATTTGCCGAACCTTAGTTGAAGCAGGACAAGAAGTATTAGCTATTGATAGCAATGAAGATCGAGTCAATGAATATATGAATATCGCTACTCATGCAGTTGTAGCAAATGCACAAGATGAAATGACATTGCGTTCACTAGGAATCAGAAATTTTGATCATGTGATCATTGCAATCGGTGAAGATATCCAAGCAAGTATCCTCGTTACATTAATGGTCAAAGAGATGGGAGTTCCCAACATCTTAGCTAAAGCTCAAAATGAATATCATGCAAGAGTGTTAGAAAAAATCGGAGCAGATCGTGTGGTTCACCCGGAAAGAGATATGGGGATTCGTATTGCTCATAATCTTGTTTCAAAAAATATATTGGATTACTTAGAACTATCGGATCAATTTTCTCTTGCAGAAATTCGAGTTTCTAATCCCAAATTTTTTAATAAAACATTAGCGGAGCTGAATTTTAGGCAACGTTATGATCTAACAGTTGTAGCAATTCGACGCTTTGATCGTTCGGTCGTTGTTTCACCTTCAGCAGATGAATATGTCAGAGAAAATGATAATTTATTAGTAATTGGGGAAACCGAAGATGTAGATATATTAGACGATAAAATGAATCAATAAGGAGATGCAGGAATGAAATTATCAGTAACAGATAATGCACGTAAATGGTTCGAAGAGGAAGTAACCATCCCTGAAAATTATGGGATTCGTTTTTTTGGGAAAGTCTACGGCAAGACAGAAGTACATGATGGTTTTTCTATCGGAATGTCTGTCGAACAGCCTGAACGACCAATCAAAGAAGAAACCATTGACGGGATGCTGTTTTTTATTGAAGAAGCAGATGACTGGTTTTTCAAGGGGTATGATCTTGTTGTTGATTATGATGCATCTTTAAATGAGCCAACTTATCATTTCAAAGAACAATAAAACAAAGGAGCGTTTCTTTAGCTACCATTAGCTTGGAAAACTCCTTTTTTATATTTACCTCTTTTTTCATAAGACTGAGTCACGAAACACTTGATTACAATTAGTAATAGAAGGGATGCGTAACTAAGATGGCAGAAAAAATTATTTATTTAGATCGAGGATTTAGACAAGAATTTATTGATAAAATGACTGAATTAGCGCCTAATTATGTCATAAAAACTGAGCTTGAACCTACAGATTTGATGAATGTTGAAATTAGTTTAGGGTGGAATCGCCAATACGAAAAAGAGCTATTAGCATCTCCAGGGTTAAAATGGGTACATTCGATCTCGGCAGGGGTAGACACTTTACCACTAACGGCATTTTCTGAAAAAGGGATCTTACTTTCAAATGGTAGTGGTATTCATAGTGAATCAATAGCTGAACACATCATGGGAGTGATTTTAGGCTATTCTCGAGGGCTGTTCCAAGCACAAAAAGCACAAGCAAAGAAAGAATGGTTAGGAACTCATGTCCATTATCAGCCATTAGAAAAACAAAAATTATTGATCATCGGAACGGGGCAAATCGGCAAGATGGTTGCTGAGAAAGCAGACAGCTTTTCTATGGTCAGTTATGGGATAAATACTACCGGGCATCCAGTAGAAGGATTCAGTCAAACGTATTCCTTAAACGAAGTGGAAAAAGTAGTAGCTGATATGGATATCATTGTAAATATTTTGCCTCTGACAGAGCAGACTAAGGGCTTCTTTAATTATGAATTATTCAAAAAATTCGCTTCCCATGCGTTATTCATCAACGTTGGACGTGGGGCTTCTTTAAAAACAGCTGATTTAGTTCAGGCATTAAATGAAGAACAACTCGCCTTTGCAGCATTGGATGTTTTTGAAGAAGAACCATTACCTGAAAAAAGCCCATTGTGGGAAATGGATCAAGTATTGATTACGCCGCATATCGCTGGCTTAACCTCAGATTTTCAAAATAAGTTAATGACAATCTTTCTAGCCAATCTTAAAAGCTATGTCACAAATCAAGAGCTTAAGATAAATGAAGTGGCGTTAAAAAAAGGATATTGATCCTTACTTAGAAAAATAGTTGACATTAAAAAACGACTTTCTTTGACTAGCGTTGCCGCCTAATCGAAGAAAGTCGTTTCTTATGTTTGACATTCGTGAACTACATCATTTGGCTTTTTGGCCAGCCTTTTACCGCCTGTGCAAAAATAAAAAGTCCTGCTATTGCGATAAAAGCACTTGTGTCAAAAGCCGGTAAGAAAATCATTAAGATCGTGGCTAAGACTGTTGGTAGGGTGATTGAATAGATCATCGTTTTTAAACAATCAAGAAAAGAAGCGCCAGTCAAACGTAAACGCGCATAAATATAAGCTGCAAAATTAGCTAAAAGTAAAGTAACGATCAAATTCAAAAAGCTTGGATAAATAGAAATTAAGAAAGTCACTATCTTGATCCAAAATGGAATTGTTGCTTCACTTAAGGTTGTACGCAATTGTTTTCCTGTTAGATTTTTTAAGGCATCATTTTTATAGTCAAGTTCAAGTGAGTTATTGTTTAGAAAAGTAGTACCGGTATTAGGCAAAGCTACGACGAGTTTATTTTTTAGTAGTCCAACACTAAGAAAATTTCCGACTAAGTCAGAAGTAATATCTTTTTCAGATCGTTTGCCTTCCGGATCAAAAGTAAAGATGATAGAATTTGTTTGATAGATGAAACCTTCATGATCTGCTGCATCAATTTTCCCGTTTTTTATGGAAAAATCTGGAATCTTGGTGGCAATTTTCTGACCATCTTGTTTGATGTTTTCTAGCACTTGAAACACTTGATAGGAAATAGGCAAAGCCATGATGATGCTAAGGACCAAAAGATAAAGAACCGATTTAGCAAACGGGGTTTTTCTAGCATTTTTGAGCTCTTTAAATTGCGTGAATGAGCTGATAATTAATTGTTTTGTTGTCATAGTTACTCCTTCTATACATAATGTCATCATTAGCAATTCTAGCGAAGTCTTAGAAGAAATACAAGGGGAAATACCAATTGGCAATCTTCCTTTAAGGTTCATGTGAGAACCTGCTTTTATAAAAAATAACGAGAATGTTAAAATTTGCTAGTTACAAAGATGAATTTAAGGAATAAAGATGAAAACCAGAGACAAATAAGGTATGATGAATAAGAATTGATTAGTAAGGTAGGATGAACGATGAATTTTTATTATCGAGTGAGACAATTTTTAGAAGAAAAAGGTTACTGGGAAATATTTATTTACCTATTTTTTGGTGGTTTAGCAACAGTCGTGAATATCGTTACTTTTGCAATTGCATTACAGATGCTCCATCTAAGTATGCCGATAGCAAATACTATTTCTTGGATTTGTTCTGTTTTATTTGCTTTTGTAACGAACAAATTATGGGTATTTCATTCCAAGTCACCTAATTTTTTCCATTTAGTTATTGAATTTAGTAAATTTTTGTTCTATCGGATTCTTTCTTATGGTATGGATATGGGTTCCATGTTGCTGCTGATTCAGGTGATGCACACAAATGATTATGTGGCTAAGATTATTACACAAGTCATCGTGGTAGTCGCCAATTATGTCTTTAGTAAATTGTTTATTTTTAAAGGGACAACCATTATTGAGGAAGAACTTCCTGAAAAAGAGAAGTAAAATCCACAGTAGGCATAATTTTTGAAGAATTCCTTGCTCTTTGTTACTCTTTGTAGTGTAGACACTATGAACAAACACATTGAGGAGGAATTTTTTTATGACTTACACATTACCAGATTTACCATATGCATTCGATGCGTTAGAACCTTATATCGATGAAGAAACGATGCACTTGCATCATGACAAACACCATAATACTTATGTAACAAATTTAAATGCAGCGATTGAAAAACATCCAGAACTAGGTGAAAAAACAATCGAAGAACTACTTTCTGATATGGATGCTGTCCCTACAGATATCAAGACTGCTGTACGTAATAATGGTGGCGGACATGCAAACCATTCTTTCTTCTGGAAAATCATGGCACCAAATGCTGGTGGCGAACCAACTGGTGCAATTAAAGAAGCGATTGATGAAGCCTTTGGTGATTTTGCAACATTTAAGGAAGAATTTAAAAAAGCTGCAGCTGGCCGTTTTGGTTCAGGTTGGGCTTGGTTAGTGATGGAAAATGGTAAATTAGCGATCACTTCAACAGCCAATCAAGATTCACCATTAATGGAAGGCAAAACACCTATTTTAGGTTTAGATGTTTGGGAACATGCGTATTATTTGAAATATAAGAATGTACGACCTGATTACATTGAAGCTTTCTGGAACGTTGTGAACTGGGAAGAAGTAAACAATCGATTATCATCTGCCAAATAATCATTTTCAAGCCTAAAAAAAAGAATGAAAAATAAATTGAGCAAGTCTTGCGAGCGTTTTCTAAATTCGGTATAATATTTATGCAAGGTTTCTTGCAAGAACTTTTTTGGAGGCTATACATTTATGGAACATGGAACAGTTAAATGGTTCAACAATGAAAAAGGATTTGGGTTTATTACAGTAGACGGCGGAGACGATGTGTTCGTACATTTTTCAGCAATTCAAGGAGACGGCTTCAAGAGCTTAGAAGAAGGTCAAGAAGTTGAATTTGCAATTGTTGAAGGCGCACGTGGCCCTCAAGCTGCTGAAGTGACTAAATTATAATAACTTGTTGAAGAAAAGCCCGCTTAGCGGTCTATTCAAATAATAAAAAGAAGATGGCGTCTGCCATCTTTTTTTTATTTTATAAAAACCCAAGTTAGTTATTCGTTGACTAGTTTCTTGATTTTTTGGCTTAATAGATAAATCTGCTCACTAGACATATCAGTCGGAGCGACTAAACACGGGATTGTTTCTTCATAGGTCAGGATCTTTAACGGCATATCGGTTGTTCGAATGATTAAGTCTGGCTCAAACAAAAGATCATTTGTAAAAACCACATTTAAGTAAACTCGTAATTGTTCTTGTAACATACTCATATAACTCAGTTCAATACTTAATGGCAAGTCACTTTCGTACTTTATCTTTATTTCTTTATCAAAGTATGTTGGAGAAGTAATGATCATAAATGCTTCGATCAAATGACAGGATTGTACCCAATACAGCTCTTGTTGCTGTTTTTGGAATTGGGAAGCTAATTGATTGATTTCTCGATTGAATGCTGGGTAATTTTCTTCTACAAAGACTGATAAGTCATATTTAATGGTGGAAAATCGGTGGAACAGCAGCCCACTCATCCCGTTGGCAAAGATCGTACTATTTAGTAATTTTTTCTTTAGGTTGATTTGTGAAGATTTAAACCCATTTGCATAAATATAGCTATAGAAACTATTTTGAAATTGTTTGATCGCTGTGGCTTTTTTTAGATGGAATTTCATGGCTCGTTCTAAGTGATCGTCTTTTAAATAAAAAGCTGGGCGTGCTTGTAACCAAAGAAATAAAAATTGGACTTCCAAAAGATCGAGCTTGGCTTTCACGCTCATTCGTTTAAGGAAATGGGTAATCTCTTCAAAGCTATCCCAAATCTCTTCTGTAAAATCAGGAAGTTCTCTCTGATTCATCTGATTTCCTTGTGCTGATCGGACGAAAGTGATAGCAATAATAAAGCACCATTCAATCATTTTCAGTTTATTTGGTTTTTGTTTTGTCAGCTGAAAAGCATACTCAATCCCTGCAAAGGTTTCATGAAAATCAACGGTTGGAAAGGGCCAAACGACCCCTTGATAGTATTGCCACAAAAATAAATAAATAAGATAACGGACTTGTGGTTCGCTACCTTTGAGATACACGAAGCCTTTTGAAGTCTTTAATTGTAATTGATAGGTAGTAAGTAACTGATTGATTCGAGTAAGATGTCTTCTTAAGGAAGGAATACTAATCTTTTGCTCTGTGGCAAAGGAAACCAGATCAACTCTAGGTTGAAGACAAAGGTCTTTTAACAATTGAAAGATGGCGGAATGTTCCAAGATTTTTAGTAGTAATAGTTGATACTCACTGATCGTTCCAGAAAAAGTGAAGCCTTTTGTACTTTTTGTGATGTGATCGTCAGATAAAACCTTAAGATAGTCACATTGATGAAGCACAGAACGTTTGTCACAATGAGCTGTTTTCGATAATTCCTCTAACGTACAAGTAACTTGTGAGCGATATAAGTTGTCCAAGATCGTTAATTGGACTTGGATATTCCTTTCTAACATGACAGAGAAATTCATTTATTTTTCCCTCCTATATTTTTATACTCGAAATTTTCCGAATGACAAATTATTAAATTTTGTCATTTTTTTTTACGAAAAATGAGAAAAAAATTTATTATAATCATTTTTTATAAAAATTAGCCAAAAAAATAAGTGAAAAATACGTTATTTTAATTTGGGCTGTTAGTTTTTTTCATGAATGGATATATAGAGAAATTCCTTAATGATATTATAATTTATCCAAGCATAAAAACGAAATGTTATGCAATATTTTTACATATTTGCTACAGTTCCTTTTTATTTTTAAAATAATAAAGTTATTTTAAAAAGATTAAAACTTAATAATAGATTTTTAATTTAACGATTGCTAAAATCTTTGTAACTTAAGTTAACTGAAGTTTTTTCAGAAAGATATCTTTTTGACAAAAAGAAAGGAGGCCAGTTCCTAGCGGAAATAATTGTTGTTAGTGATTGATTAAGTGGGGGATAAAGCATAAGTAAATAATGGAAGCATCTAAGGGGGAAAAAATGAAAAAGGATTATAAAAAAAGTATGGATCAAAAAGCTAGAGCTAAACGTCGATCCAAAAAATACTTATTAGTAGGAACGTCTATTGCTGCAGGGATGCTGTTGGGGACAGCACCTATTTCAATTGCTACACCGTTGTTTACTGTGGGTTCACAACAAGTATATGCTGACTTGATTAGTGGCCAGTTGTTCAATAATCTAACGACGTCTAATACCAGTGGAACAACAGCAAGTGCACCTTTTCCATTGGCTGGAACGACTCGTAATGTTGATTTCGTTATTTCAGCTAATAATGGGATTGATCTAAGTGTTCTAAATGGCTCGAGACGAGCAGTTTTAGCAATCCCAACTGAAATGCAAGGTTTAGTTAATCCAAATGGGACGGGTACTTTCCAAACAGATATTTTGTTACCAGGAGAAGAACTACAACCACTATTGTCGATTGTAGATGGGGCGGTAACTACCCTAGTGTCTGCTGTTGAAAACATTGTTAACCTTAACCCGTTGGCATCAGTCAATTTAGATGAAGTGTATGCTCAACTAGCATTATTAGAGAACCTTAGTACATTGACGTCAGCTGAAGTAGCATTGAATCTTCAAATGCAAGGGGACGAATATATCTATGGTGAATTAGATGGCTCATTAGAAACAGTTATTCGAGAAGGGCTGACTGAAATTTTAGATGGAATCAATGATGCTGTCCAAGCAATCCAAGCGACACCGAATGCAGGAAGCGGTGCTCTTGGTACGATAGCAGCAGGTACGATCAATACAGCGTTGTCCGCAACGATTAAACCAGCATTTAATCTTACTTTTGCTACTGCAACAGGTTTAGTTGGTGTGGGGTCATCATTGATTGGAACATTAGCTGATGCGAGCGTATTAGGTGAAACGACGGTTACGATTCCGACATTGATTCAGGATCCTAATTATAGTGATTTAGCGGCAGCCGGAGTAGATATGTCTGTTCCTTATGAAGCTGGCTTCGTTGGAAATATTGTAAAAGCAGATGTTTTATCTATCGATATCGCCTCTAGCTCTGATGGCTATTCGCCAGTTTTTTATCAAGCTGCTGAAGTAACACCACCATATAATGTTGTAGTTACAGGGAACTCAACTGATGGTTATGAAGTAACTGGGATGGCAGATCCTAATGCAACAGTTCGTATTTATGATCAAGAGAATAATTTGATTGCAGAAGGACAGGCTGATGAAAATGGAAACTTTACGATTCCAATTGCAGCCACAGATGTGTCACCTTTAGAAGACATCCAATTAATCGCGTATGATGAAAATGACAATCCAAGTTTACCAGCTGCTGCTGTGATCCCAGACGATGAAGAAGCCGACGCCGATGCGGATGCCGATGCGGATGCTGATGCTGACGCCGATGCCGATGCCGATGCTGATGCTGATGCGGATGCCGACGCCGATGCTGACGCCGATGCCGATGCCGATGCTGATGCGGATGCTGACGCTGATGCTGATGCTGATGCTGACGCCGATGCTGATGCTGACGCCGACGCTGATGCTGATGCTGACGCCGATGCCGATGCCGATGCCGATGCTGATGCGGATGCCGACGCCGATGCTGACGCCGATGCCGATGCTGATGCTGACGCTGACGCTGATGCGGATGCGGATGCTGACGCCGATGCTGATGCTGACGCTGATGCTGATGCTGACGCCGATGCGGATGCTGATGCCGACGCTGACGCCGATGCCGATGCTGACGCTGATGCTGATGCTGATGCTGACGCCGACGCTGATGCTGATGCTGATGCTGACGCCGATGCTGATGCGGATGCCGATGCTGATGCTGACGCCGATGCTGATGCCGACGCTGATGCCGATGCCGATGCCGACGCTGACGCGGATGCGGATGCTGATGCGGATGCTGATGCTGACGCCGATGCCGACGCCGATGCTGATGCCGATGCTGACGCGGATGCTGATGCTGACGCGGATGCTGATGCTGATGCCGATGCTGATGCTGATGCCGATGCGGATGCTGATGCTGATGCTGACGCCGATGCTGATGCCGACGCCGATGCTGATGCCGATGCTGATGCCGATGCCGATGCTGATGCTGACGCCGATGCCGACGCCGATGCTGATGCTGATGCCGACGCTGATGCCGATGCCGACGCTGACGCGGATGCCGACGCTGACGCTGATGCCGATGCGGATGCTGACGCCGATGCGGATGCCGACGCCGATGCGGATGCCGATGCCGACGCTGATGCCGATGCCGACGCGGATGCCGACGCGGATGCCGACGCGGATGCTGACGCCGATGCCGATGCGGATGCGGATGCTGACGCCGACGCTGATGCGGATGCTGACGCTGACGCCGATGCCGATGCCGACGCTGATGCCGATGCGGATGCCGGCATGGGAAGTACAGGAAATGGTACAGATACGGATCAGAACGGCGACCCAGGAATGGTGCCGATCAACACTTCTGGTGGATCAGGTTCAAATCCACCACAATTACCTTTGCACTATGGTGGGACAAGTCATACAAAACCATTGAATTACCATGACGGCTCAACACTAAAAATGTATCCTAAAACCTCTGATACGGTAAGTTCATCTGTTTCTTGGTTAGGTGGCATAGTATCGTTGATTTCGGGAATGGGTATTTGGAAAATGAAAAGAAATAAAAAGAATAACTAATAATTAACGGAGAGGTTATAACTATAGAAATAGATTTAAAAATCATAATGGATGTAGTTATAACCTCTTTATTCTTGATAGGGGTGAGTCTATGCCAGTTCAAACAGATAAAAATGATTTAGCAACCATCCAAGAAGTACTTGAAAAAGTAGTCATTCATACGGAGAAAAAATTATTAATCGTATCCGTAGGAGATTTTAGTAAGCGTGGTAAGACTTATGAATTTTACGGAAACAATCTAAAAACAATTTGGAATAATTTTCTAACAGCTTATCGAACCTATCATTTTGAGACAGAAACGTATCTGAGGTTGGATGTAGTGACGAAAGAAGAGCAAGTTGATTTTCAACAAGTCAAAGAACGGTTAAACAAAATAAAAAGGAATAATTACATCGATTTTAATTTGCGAATAGATGGAATCAGAAAAAGAAGTTTTTTAAAAGAAGAATTAGTAGCAAATGCAATCATTAAACCAAGTAAAGCACATATAGTTGGAAAAAATCATCCTGAGTTACACATTGATTCCCAAAATTACCGTGGCTATGTCAAGCGTAAATATGGACGTGAAGAAAGTGATTTAAGCTACTTAGAGCGTTCAAAGTGTTATTTTTTTGAAACAGTCTCCTTCTATTTTGAAAATGGTGAAGTATTCCCTTTGAAAGATTATGGCAATGGCAATCAAGTCAGAGAAGTGACTACAGAAAATCTTGATGATATTACGGAACTAGTGATTGAACAAGGAACGAATTATTTAACCAAACAGTTGACTCCTACTGGTAAATTCATTTATGGCTATTATCCTTGCTATGATCAGTTACTAAAAGGTTATAATTCGGTTCGCCATTTTTCATCTTTGTACGCATTAGCTGAATCGGCAGAATATTTATCCGACCAGGAATTGATGCAACGAGTCAAAGAAGGATTACTATGGGGATTGAAAAATCTTACTTCTGAAGTCAATGGTCAGCTGTTGATTAAAGATTACTTGAATAAAGAAGTAGAGTATAAGTTAGGAGCCCAGGCGACAGCAATCTTGGCTTTAGCAAAATATTCAGAAGTGACTAAAGAGACCATCTTTCATAGTTTCCTTAGTCGTTTAATCACGACTGTTTCAGAAAAATTTATCACTCCAGATGATCAGACGATCCATGTGTTGAATGCCGAATTAATGACAAAAGAGCGTTTTAGAATTATTTATTATGATGGTGAAATTCTGTTTTCCCTCTTAAGAGCACATGCGATTTTAAAACAAATTGAGATTTTTGAGATTTGTGAAGGATTGATGGAACAATTTGTCGCAAATAATTATCAAAAATACCATGACCATTGGTTAAGTTATGCAACGAATGAGATGCTTAAATATCAAGAAAAAGATACTTACTATGAATTTGGTATTAAGAATGCAATGGTCAACATCAACTTTATCGATCAACGAGATACAGCTTATCCAACCATGCTTGAGTTACTAGTAGCAGCCTCAAAAATGATCAGCAAATTAGAAAGAAGTCCTTTAAAAGATAAGCTTTTTCCGATAGAGAAAGAATTTTTTGAAACGAAAGCACGAATCAATACGGTAATGAAAAAAAGAGTGTTACATGAAATCACAACAGGAGTCATGTTTCCAGAGTTTGCACAGTTTTTCAAACAACCGCAAGTGATCAAATATGGTTTTTTTGCGCGTCATGATCGTTTCCGTATGAGAATAGATGATGCAGAGCATTTTCTATCTGGTTTGATCAATTACTTATGCCTTTAAAAAGAGAAGAGGAGTGAAGATAATGGTTGGTTATATTCGATTTGCTGCTTTAGCATTGATTGGTCTTTCCTATTTAGGGTTTCGGCTGAAAAAGAAAAAAGACCATCAATCAGAAACTTTAGAAAATGATTGGAGTCAGTATCAAAAAAATGAAGAGGGGTTGTATCCTTGGGAAGAAGACCAAGATGACTCGCCACAGAGAATTGAAAAAACAGCAACAAGGTATGTGAATCAAGCAAGACCAAGACGAGGAAAATGGTAGAGAGAATCTAGAACAAAGTAGGTGTAAAAGAATGTGGAAGATCCAAGAATTATTGGCTGATATCGATGGTGCGTATTTACAAAAGTACGACCATCTTGATCAAATAATTGACAACTTTGAGTACTTTTCTGGACATTTAAACAAAAGAACCAATTATAATACCACAGCATTTGTTTGTTTGACACCAGAAAGAAGAAGTTACATCAATCGAAAGACAGTGGCTTGGCGAGATGGGAACGAGCAAATCAAAGGAAGGGAAAATGAGTTTGGTTTAATCATTACTGAAATCCCCATTGATGACCCAGCTGTTAGAACGCCTCAATTTATTGTTAAAAATAGTTGGGAATTTTTACTACAAATTTCAGAGAAAATCCGAAGCAATTATGTACAACCAATTGTAGCAATCACTGGTTCGGCAGGAAAAACATCCACACGAATGATGATCTCACATTTATTCCAAAATGAAAAAGTGTTAGAAAATCGTGGGAACCACAATGTTCGTTTTGCGATTCCTCTATACCTAAGCAAGCTAGTAAGTGAGCCAGATATGTTGAACTTAGAAGTCTCTGTCAATGCGTTGAACTCTTATGACACTGGATCAATGTCTAATTTAGTGCAACCAGAGATTGCGATTGTAACCTCAATTGGAGAAGCACACCTTAGTTCATTAAAAGATACTATCGGAGTGGCACGACATAAGGCAAAAATTTTTGAAGGACTGAAGCAAGATGGCACTGCAATCATCAATACAGATATTGGTGAGGAAGAACTAGCGATTCTAATGACAGCAGCCAAAAAAAGAACAGCAGAGATTCTCACGTACTCTTTGTATGATCAAACAAAGGATGTCTTCTTAATTGAAACGAGACAAGAAAGAGAGTATTGTGAAATTTTATTTTCTTTTTTAGGACAAGAATTTTCGATGAACTTGTCAGTTGCTTCTGCAGGTATGATTTCTAATGCTTTTGCTGCTTTATTGACAGTCTGGAAAATAAAAGGCGACATTCGATCGTATCTGCCAGCATTTACTACATTTAAGCCATTGTCTAAGATTCTCGATAAAACGAATTATGCTTCCTTGAATGGAACGAATTTCACATTTATTGACGACACCCATAATGCTTCTTTGCCTGCGATGGAAAATGCTATCGATTATTTTGATGAAGTTCGAACCTTTTATCAAGGAAAAAGTATTTTGGTACTTGGACAGATTGCTGACTTAGGAAGTACTGCACAAGTGATCCATGAATCACTGAAAGATTCGATGGAACATTGTGGAGCAGATCATATCTTAGGTTATGGTGAGCATTTTAAAAAGATTTTTGAGGAAGAACAAATACAAGATCAACGATTCAAATGGTTCGCTACTTTACAAGAGTTAAGTGATTATCTAGAGGAATTACTAATCGAAGACAGTCTAATTTTAGCGAAGGGGTCTGTAACAGGGAGTGATTTTCATGATATAGATCGTTACATCCGTAAAATCGCTAATAAAAAACAGTTAAAAGTGTATAAAATAGGTGATATCAATTTGTAAAAAAGAGACAATGTCTGCTGAATGGCATCGTTTCTTTTTTTGCAAATAAAACGACAGATCCAAGATGACCATTGTAATTAAGAAAGAGAACGAGTAAGAGGCATTTCAGTGCTTCAAAATAAAAGCGTTTTGAAATACTTAGATTCAAGCTTTTCTCTGTAATGATGCTATGGTATGATAATTAAGAATTCAAAAAATTACATATTAATTAGTTTTTTATTCACGACTATTTTTTTAAAGTTTTATTATGATTAAATAGGTAGTTTGCTGATTTATTAGTTGTATGAGAAAATATTTTAAGAAAATGTGAGATAGAGGTGCATTATGAAGCGGTGGCAAAAAGTCGTAATAGCTTTACTGGGAATTCTCGTTGTTTTTATTGGCGGAGTCTCAGCTTATGGAATTAAACTCATGGGTGAAGCAAACCAAACAGTCAATCAAATATCCAAGGGATCGAATCGTCAGTCAACAAAGCGTAAAGATAAAGTGAGTATTGACGACAAAGAACCTTTTTCTGTCCTGTTGTTAGGACTGGATACTGGCGGATTAGGTAGAACCGAACAAGGAAGATCGGATACAATGATGGTGGTAACGGTGAATCCCCAACAAAAAAAATCAACGATCGTCAGCTTAGACCGTGATATCTATACCAATATCGTTGGTCATGGTACTGTTGATAAGTTGAATCACGCCTATGCTTTTGGAGGCGTTGAAATGGCCATGGACTCAATCGAACAGTTACTCGATATCCCCATTGACCATTATGTAACCATTAATTTAGATGGAATGGAAGATTTGATCAATGCTGTCGGAGGTGTGGAAGTCAATAATAAAATTGATTTTACATTAGATGGTGTTCATGTTCCTGTAGGTAAACAAGTATTAGATGGTAAGAAAGGCCTTGCTTATTCACGGATGCGTCACGAAGATCCTAAGGGGGATATCGGACGTCAAGCACGACAGCGTGAAGTCGTTACCAAAATTGTTAATAAAGTATTGAGTTTAGATGGTGTCAGCAATTATCGGAAAATTTTAAAAGCGGTCGAAAAAAATGTCACAACTGACCTAGATTGGGATGATATGCTAGATGTAGCAACTAATTACACACCAGCATTTGAAACGATCAAACAAGACCAATTGCAAGGTAAAGATGCAACCATTGATAGTATTTACTATCAAATTTTAGGTGAAAATGATTTATTAAGTATCCAAAACGAATTGAAAAAACAATTAAACATCAAACCAAGTAAGACATTACCTAATTTAAAAAATGACAATGCTTCTATCATGTTCTACAATGACTCGCAATCCGCTGAAGATTCGAACGAGACTGCGACAAGTGAGAATAATTCAACTTATTCAGGAAATTCGCAAACAACAAATCAGTACAACGAGTATAATCAAGAATACAATCAAAGCGCCGATCAAAATTATGATCAGTACGGCAATCAGAACTACAACCAAAACTACAACCAAAACCAAAACAATGAACAAACTTACCAACAAGAAAACAATGAACAAGGATATAATTATGGAAATGGGTATTAAGTAAAAAAAGCATTCGCAACAGTCATAACCGACTGTGCGGATGCTTTTTTACTAGTTTAAAAATAAAATAGAATAGTTGAGAAGCGTAGCAAATAATACCCAGAGATAATATGGTACCAGTAACCACATCACTAAGCGATAGTGGTTCCATAGTTGATAAAGCAGTATGGAAAGAAGGACCACTAATAAAGTAATATCTAGTGCAGCAATTAAGGTGTTTTGCAAGTTGAAAAACAAAGCAGACCAGATAAAATTACATACAAATTGAATAACAAATAATGTAATTAATTTTTGTTTGACCCTTTTGTTTTTCATTACCAATAGTAAATATAACGAAATTCCCATTAAAATATATAGCACTGTCCACATAGGACCAAAGATCCAACTAGGTGGTGCAAAAGGAGGTAGCTCAAGTGAATAATAATAACTACCTGGATTACCACTTAGTATCCCCGATAAGAAACCTAAAATCACTATGCCAACAGTACAAACCCAAAAACGATAATCTTTCAGTATAGCCATATTGTTTTAACTCCTTTCTATAATTCTAGTTTACCATGAACGTTTTAAACATACTTGAATTTGATTTGGAAGGTTATACTTTTGGTTTAGTTATTTTAAATCAGTTATTATATTAGAATATTAACCTCTATCTCTTATTGGATAATGAAAATCATTGCCATTGTAATGTTGTAACTCCGAACATTATTAAAGAAAATAGTCAATTAGATTAAATAACGTTAATTGTTAAATTTATTGTTATTTTTGATGTTATTTATCTGATAAGATAATATATGTAATCGATTACAAAACAGATGATAATAGCACTGATCACGAGAGGAGAAGAAGATATGGGAAATAAAAGAATCAAAAAAATGTTAGCGGGAGCAGCTCTTTGTAGTCTGATGATTGCGCCATTATTATTGAATATGGAAGAGGCGTTTGCGACAGAACAAAGTACGAACAAGCAAGCTGGTTTTGGCGTTGGTCAAGGGATCAAATGGGCGGATCAAGTAGTAGCACCATTTGTCGATATGACGGCATATGTTTCAGGCAGCAATCTATCAAATAACGGAGCGCTTAATTTAGCTGCAGTGGCAAAAAGCACTGGACAAAAATTCTTCAATTTAGGATTCATGCAATCAAGAGGTATTAAAAATGGTAAGATCGACTGGGCCTGGGGTGGATTTGGAGGCTTAAGCGAAAGTGATAGCGATCAATGGCAATATGAAGGAATCAAAAAATCCATTCGTGAATTAAGAGAAGTTGGTGGCGATGTTGCTGTATCATTTGGTGGTCTAAATTCTGGCGCATTTTGGGAAACAACACAAGATTCAACCATTTTAGCAAATGCTTATAAAGAAATTATTGATGGTTATGGATTAACTCGTGTTGATTTCGACGTAGAAGCTGGGGCAATGAATTATGCGCATAATTTAGCTAATGCTAAAGCGATTAAAAAAGTCCAAGATGAAACAGGTGTTAGTGTGACCCTTACATTACCAGTGATGGACTTTGGATTGGTATCTACAGGTTTATCTGTCTTGCAAGCCTATCTTGAGGCAGGTGTTGATCTAACTACCGTTAATATCATGACGATGTGTTACGGTAGCGTTGTTCCCGATTATGCGCAAGGTTCACTAGATGCAGTGGACAATACGAAAAAACAATTACAAGATTACTACAAACGTTATGCGAACAAAACGTTAACTGATGCTCAAGCTTATGCTAAATTAGGAACAACCCCTTCCGTTGGATTTGAAGGAGACACACATCCATACTTTACAACTGATATGTTCAATAAAATCGTCCAACATGCAAAATCAAGAAAACTCGGGATGGTTTCTTATTGGTCAATGAACCGTGATGCCATGGTCGATGGTGGTCAAGGTCAAGTCAAAAATCAATATGAGTTCTTAACTGTTGCCCAACAATTCACTGATGGAACGACTGGTGGAGAAAATGACCCAGTAGAAACGCTAACTAAACCATCCATTCCGGTAAATTTAACTAGTAGTAATGTTACGCAAAATTCAGTGACTTTAAACTGGACTAATAATGCTTCAAAAGAAAAAGTCACTCATTATGAAGTTTATCGAAACAATATTCGCATCGCTACAAGTGCAACGAATACATTTAAAGATCAAAATTTACAAGCAAATACAACCTACAGCTATAAAGTTAAAGCAGTTAACGCTGCAGGAACCTCTGACTTTAGCCAAGCAATCTCAGTGAAAACCACAAGTGAAAGTACGCAAGGTGATACTTGGGTTATCGGAAAATCATATAAAATAGGCGACATCGTTACCTATAAGGGACATCGTTATCGTTGTATTCAACCACATCCAGCTACTGAGGGATGGGAACCAGATATTACAGAAGCTTTATGGGTAAGAATCTATTAAAAGTTATAAAAGCATAATGTTTGATTCTTTTCTTAAAAGCGCTTACAATGAACCTATCAATGAATGGGAGGTTCATCATGAAAAAGGTTAATATCTTAATGTTTGTTGGCGTTGTTATGTTAGGTTTGTTTGGATTCGGTGCATCTGGCTATGCTCATGGCTATATTACCTCACCTGGAAGTCGTGCTTATTTCGGAACTGCAGCAGCTGGTAATTTGAACCAAAATGTTGGACGAGCAGAGTGGGAGCCACAAAGTATTGAAGCACCAAAAAATACCTTTATTGATGGGAAAATAGCAAGTGCTGGGGTTACTGGATTTGAGCCACTAGATGAGCAAACAGCAACTAGATGGCATAAAAATATCATCAATACTGGCAACTTGAATATTACTTGGTTTTTAACTGCGCAGCATAGTACAAGTACTTGGGATTACTATATCACTAAAACTGGTTGGAATCCTAATGCACCATTGAAAATCAGTGATTTTGAATTGATATCAAAAATTGATGACAAAGGTGCAAGACCGCCACAAACTGTCAAACAAACAATCAATATTCCAAAAGATCGCAAAGGCTATCACGTGATCTTGGCTGTATGGAATATTAGTGATACAACCAATGCTTTTTATCAAGTAATTGATGCGAATATTCAATAATAAAACATAAGAATCTTTTGGGTTCAATTTCAGCGAATATGTGCTAGAAATACCAATTATTCAAAGAAAAGTGTAGGAGACTGAGGCAAAACTTGCTTCAGTCTCTTTATTTCTAAAAATGTGTAAATGGTGTTCAATCATCAGCTCCTCGAAATAAGCCTGAATTTTTCAAAACATGAGAAGCTGTTTCGAGATTTTCATCTTTAAATTTGAGAAGCAGTTTTCGGAAATTCGTTCTAAATTCTTGATGCTAAACATTGTTGTTTCAACCTTCTTTTGTTCATGAGTGAATGATTTTGGTTAAGGAAAGGTTTAATGTATGATAGAGCTACAACAATGCTTCATTAAATGGAGTATTGGTAGTTTTTAGTAGGGGGAAAAGTATGATGAGATTTTTTAAGAAGAATACGCAAGATACAAGCGATGAAACTAATCATGTTGCACCACTTGCTAAAGAAACACTTGACCAGCAAGAGTTCGACTCTTTCTTTGCTGAAGTGTTAAAAAAAATGCCACAAAAATCAGCTAGAGTGATCCTTAATGCTTATGACCAATCGAAAATCGTAGCAGAAAAAATCCTTGCAAAAAATCAAGCAAAATTTGATCATGTATTTAAAGATTTTTTAAAAGGAGTCGATGAAACGACACGCAAAAAAAGTCATAGGATCATTCACGCGGCTTCGTTAACAGCTGCAATCATCGGTTGCTCTCCGATCCCTTTTTCAGATGCGTTTTTATTAGTTCCAGTTCAATTGACTATGATGGCTCGGCTACATAAACTTTTTGGACAACCTTGGTCAGAAAGTTTAGGGAAAAGTGTTTCTAAAGAACTTGTAGTAGTCAGTTTAGGAAGAAGTACTGTCGGAAATATTGTCAAATTTGTACCAGCAGTTGGAACTGTTACAGGGGCAGCGATCAATGCCACTGTTGCAAGTGCCATCACCGAATCACTAGGGTGGACCACCGTAAAGATGCTGAATGATGGGGAAGATATATTTGAACAAGTCATGTCATTCAAAGGACAATCCCAGACATTGTTTCGTGCATTAAAAAGTATCAAAAAGTAAATATTTAGTGGATAAATTGAATTAGTAAGAATTAAAAAAGTGGACAATCATGAACTATTGCATAACAAAAACATCCAAAACACAGAGCTGTGTTTTGGATGTTTTTTATTTACTTAGGTTGGGTTAAGTCAGACGAGCAGAAAAAGTACCGAAAAAAGTTCAACTAATTTTTGCTGGTAACACTTGATCTTCTAGTCAATTTTACAACGACTTCACATCGAGCCGTTTGGGGAAACATATCCACTGACTGCAAATATTCCACTTTGAATTTCTTACTTAATTGTCCCAGATCTCGTGCTAAGGTTGAGACGTTGCAGGAAATATATACTAATTTCGTTGGCGGATAGTTGAGGATCGATTGAATCAACTGGGGATCAAGCCCTGTACGAGGGGGATCGACAATGATCCCATCTGGTTCAAATCCTTCTTCAAGCCATTTTGGTAATAATTCTTCAGCAGTTCCAACTTCATAATGGGTATTAGTATACCCTAAACGTTGAGCGTTTTTACGTGCATCATCAATAGCCTGAGGAATCACATCCATTCCACGGATTTCTTTCGCTTGTTTTGCTACACTTAAACCAATCGTTCCCACACCACAGTAAGCATCTACGATCGTTTCATTTGGTTGGATCGCGAGTGCTTTGATTCCTTCATTATAAAGGACTTCTGTTTGTTGCGGATTCAGCTGGAAGAAAGCTCGTGGTGAGAGATCAAAAGTAACTTCATTGAGATGTTCTTCAATAGCATCTTTTCCCCAAAGGTGGATTGTTTCATCGCCCATTACGAGAGAAGTTTTAGCAGGTTGAACATTTTGCATGATTGAAACAACCTCTGGCAATTGTTGGTTAATGTCACGGATGATTGCATTTTTTTGTGGAAATTTTTGACTGCGAGTAATAAAGACAACTTGTAATTCACCCGTTTTTATTCCAACACGTACCATGATCGTCCGAAAAATGCCGCTGTTGCTCCGTTCATCATAGATAGGAAGGTCATACTTATTCAATAACTCGACGACCGTATTCATCACTTTCTGTGTCTGTGGTTCTTGAACTAAGCAATCGATTAATGGCACAAGTTCATGGGAATTTGCTTGATATAGCCCAGCTTCGATTTGTTGTGTTTTCTTATTTTTTCTTAATTGGAATTGTGCTTTGTTTCGGTAATGCCATGGTTCTTCCATGCCAATCGTTGGACGTAATTCGTAAGAACGAAAGCCAGCCGGTTTGAATTTTTCTAGCGCTTGCATAAGCAAATCTTTTTTGAAATCAAGTTGCGCCTGATATGCTAAATGTTGAAGCTGACAGCCACCACATTCATAATACACTGGACAAGGCGCCACCACTCGATCCTTGCTTTGCTTTTTGACTTTGATTAACTGAGCTTCCGCATAGCGAGGTGTTGCTTTCGTGATCTTGACAAGAACTTCTTCTTTGGGCAGTGCATAAGGGACAAAGATGATCAAACGTTTGAAATAACCGATCCCTTCACCGTTGATACCCAGTCGTTTGATTTTTAAAGGGATGGTTTGGCCGTTTTTGACAATGGTTTCTGTCATAAGTATCTTCCTTTTTTCTAATAGTGTGGTTTTATTCTAACATATTATTAATAGCGATGGGGATTTTCTATGTTATGATAAGAATATACGTTCGAGGAGGTAACTCAATGATAACAGTTACTAGGATCAGTAAAGGCAAAGGTCCATTTTATCAAGTCGAATTATCTGAAGGGGATTCTTTGAAGGTTTCAGAAGATATCTTGGTGCGTTACCGCTTGTTAAAGGGACAAGAATTAACAGAAGAAACAATTGAGGAAATCAAGAAAAGTAGTGGGTTTGACTTTGGTCTCCAACAAGCGCTCAATTATCTAAGTTATCAATTGCGTTCGGAAAAAGAAATTAGAACTTATTTGAAAGAAAAAGAGATTGAACTAGCTGACCGTAATAAGATCGTGGATCGTTTAAAGGAATTAGATTTGATCAATGACCTCGTCTATGGTGAAAGCTACGTGCGGACAAATGTACGACTAAGTGACAAAGGACCAAAAAAAATAGCTCAGCAATTACAACAAAAAGGTTTGAAACCGGAAATCATAGAGCAAGCGCTGTTGCAATATCCAGAAGAAGAACAAATAGCGATAGCATCGCAAACGGCAGAAAAATTATTCAATAAAAATCATGGGAAAAGTCATAAAGAACTTTTTAGAAAAATTCAACAAAACTTGATGACAAAGGGATTCACCCAAGAGGCGATCCAACAAGCCATCGCCCATTTACCACAAGAAACGGATGAAGACGCTGAATATGAAGCATTAGTTTCACAAGGGGACAAGTTATGGCGTAAAAACGAGAGATTTGAACCGAAAAAACGTAATTTAAAAATCAAACAAAGCTTATATCAAAAAGGATTTGATTTAGAAATGATCCAACGATTTATCGTAGAAAAGGAAGAAGCAAGTGAATAAAGAATGGGAAAAATGGACGGAAGAGGAAATCGCACAGTTTCAAACGCAATTTGTTGGCTGGTACGAAAAAGAAAAACGCAATCTACCTTGGCGCTATGATCGTGATCCTTATCGTATCTGGATTTCTGAAATCATGCTTCAACAAACCCGTGTAGATACGGTAATTGCTTATTTTTATCGCTTTATGGAATGGTTTCCGACGATTGAAGCGTTAGCTGCGGCACCAGAAGAAAAACTTTTAAAGGCTTGGGAAGGATTGGGGTATTATTCTCGCGTTCGAAATATCCAAGCTGCTGCCCAACAGATTATGACAGAATTTGATGGACGTATGCCGCAAACACCAGAAGAAATCAGTTCATTGAAAGGGATTGGTCCTTATACTACAGGCGCTATTTCAAGTATTGCTTTTGGTTTGCCAGAACCAGCAATCGACGGGAATGTCATGAGAGTCGTGAGTCGCTTATTTTGTATTGAAGCTGACATCGCCAAAGCTTCTAGTCGGAAAATTTTTGATGAGGCGATGCGTAAGATCATTGATGAAAAGCATCCTGGTGAGTTTAACCAAGCAATGATGGATCTAGGATCGGCCATTTGTACACCTACTTCACCTAATTGTGAATCATGTCCGATCCAATCATTTTGCTTAGCTTACAAAAAAAATGAGCAAACCTCGTTTCCAGTAAAAACAAAGAAAGCCAAACCAAAAGATGTCTATTATGTGTGTGCAGCGATTCAAAATGAGGCGGGAGCCTATTATTTTGAGGAACGACATACGCAAAGGTTATTAGCAAACATGTGGACGTTCCCGATGGTCGAAGTCACAAAAGAGAAATACGAATGGTTGCAAGCTGAATGGGCTCAATCTCATGAACCAAGCTTATTCGATCAAGACAAAGTTGCAGAAGAAGAAACGGAGCTACCCTTTCATTTTAAAGAACAATTGATTTGGCAAAAGCGGCATTTGGGAGAGATAACGCATATCTTTAGCCATTTGAAATGGCACGTATTACTATTTTACGGTCGAATACCTTCTCAATCAAATGACAAATTTCCTAAAACTGAAATAACACAATGGTTATTACCAGAAGACTTCGATAACGTGGCTTTTCCAAAAGTACAGGTAAAATTAAACGAACAATTAGAGAAAAATCGAAACAATAGTAATCCTTTCTAGGCAAAGCTCTTTTTTATTGATATAATAATTACGATGTCGGTGTAATGAACACCCAAACACAAAGCATGAGATGCTGCGTAAGGAAGGGTTGCTATGGGAGTCCCAAAAGAAGGTGAGTTTGTAACGATCCAAAGTTACAAACATGACGGCAAATTGCATCGAACGTGGCGTGATACCATGGTATTAAAAACAAGTGAGCATTCGATGATCGGTGTCAATGATCATACTCTAGTTACAGAGTCTGATGGACGTCGTTGGGTGACTCGAGAACCAGCAATTGTGTATTTTCACAAAAAATACTGGTTCAATGTAATAGCAATGATTCGAGAAAAGGGGGTTTCCTATTATTGTAATCTAGCTTCACCTTTTTTGCTGGACGATGAGGCATTGAAGTATATTGATTATGATTTAGATATCAAAGTTTTTCCTGATGGAGAGAAACGATTACTAGATGTCGATGAATATGAGATGCATAGCCAAATGATGAATTATCCGAATGATATCGACTTCATCCTAAAAGAAAACGTGAAGATCTTGGTTGACTGGATCAATAATGGTGAGGGCCCTTTCTCCGAAGGCTATATTGATATTTGGTATAACCGTTACAAGCAATTGTCGCGCAAGTAAACAAAAAAAAGCAGTAAGCGCAAAAGTTTTGCGCTTACTGCTTTTTTGCTATGGGTTCTTCAACATAGACACTGATGATGGAAGAAAAAGGACAAGGGATGATCCTTGCTTTGATAGCCTGTCAATAATTAAAAGACTTTTTTCATTGCGATATGAGCAATACCAGCATCTTCAAATGGTTCTCCATAAGCAGTGAATCCTAATTTTTTATAGAAATTCTCAGCTGTTGCTTGGGCGCCTAGCAAAATCGTATTATATCCTTGACTTTTGGCGAAAGCTTCAGCTTCAGCTACTAAAATTTGACCTAATCCTTGATGACGATAATCTGCAAGAATCGCCATTCGTTGTAACTTCATTTTTCCATTTTCTAATGGTAATAGCCGAACGGTCCCACAAGGTAGATTTTGGTCTGAATAAAGAACAAAGTGGATGCAATGTGCTTCATTTTGATCAATTTCTCTAGTTATAGGAACGCCTTGTTCTTTGACAAAAACTTGGTTTCTAATACGAACGGCATCAAGGTAAATATCACTTAATGTATCTTTTGTTTGAACGACTTTCATCCGAAACCCACCTTTCATTCGTTTAGTATACTGTAAAGAAAATAAAATGAAAAGTGGATAAAAAAACAAATAGCAGTAAGAATAAAAGAAATTTTCACACAAATAATATATACTAGTAAAAAAGACGAAAGGAGGAAGTATATTGTTTGAAAAATTGAAACAATCAAAATTGATGTTTTGGTCTTGCGAATTACTCATTATCGCCACGTTGATCTTGGTTTCTTCAAAAATCAATTTTATCTTTCAACCAATTGGAACGTTTTTCTCAACATTATTCGCACCAGTCTTGATTGCTGGATTTTTGTATTATTTGTTGAATCCTATTGTCAAACTATTGATGAAGATCAAAATCAAACGCATTTGGGCGGTAGCAATCGTATTACTTTTGCTTGTCGCAGCGATCATCTGGATTTTGCTCAGCGTGATTCCTAGCTTGATCCAACAAATTTCATCCATCGCATCGAATATTCCTGACTTTATTAGTCGTGTAGAGACTTGGTTAAATAATATGGCCCAACTACCGATCTTCAAAGAAGTAGATATCAATCATTATTTGAATCAATTAGATATTTCTTATGCTAAGATTATCCAACAGTTCCTCAGCGGGATTTCAAACAGCTTAGGATCGCTTGTCGGTACGATCGCTTCTGCTACAATCGTGATCATTACAGCTCCATTTATTTTGTTTTATATGTTGAAAGATGGAGAAAAAATGGTTCCGACAGTCAAGAAATTCTTTCCTGAAAAGAGAAGAGATCAAATTGTTGAATTACTTGGTCAATTGAACAAAACATTAGCTAACTACATTAGTGGTCAAGCGATTGAATGTCTTTTTGTCGGAACATTTACTTTTTTGGGGTATCTGATTATAGGGGTCAATTATGCCTTTTTATTTGGCGTCATCGCTGGTTTGACTAATTTGATTCCTTATCTAGGTCCTTACCTAGGCTTAGCTCCAGCATTTTTAGTGACAGTATTCAATGATCCTGTTAAAGCATTGCTTTGTTGTGTCGTTGTCTTGATCGTTCAACAATTGGATGGAAATGTGATTTATCCAAATGTCATCGGAAAATCATTAAAAATCCATCCGCTAACGATCATTATTGTGTTATTAGTAGCTGGAAACATTGCTGGTTTGATCGGGATTTTCTTAGGTGTACCGTTTTATGCCATTTGTAAGACGATTATTTCTTATGTCATCAAAATTGTTAAAGAAGACCAGCAAAATGAAAAAAAGAAAAAAATTGCAACGACATTGGAATAACGTATCAGCAATTCCGACTAATTGCTTCATAGTTGTTTTTATTGCAAAGAAAAATTCTTTGTGATAACATTTTAGCGTGGCTATCTTTATAGTCACGCTTTTTTTCTATCGTAAACAAAAAAATTAAAAAATATAAGGAGAGAATGCGATTATGAATGCTGACCCTGAGAGTCAGTCGCTGTTAGCGCAAATTTTATTACTGATCATTTTAACTTTGATCAATGCTTTTTTAGCTGCTTCCGAGATTGCTGTTGTTTCGATCAACAAAAATCGAGTCGAGCAAAAAGCGGAAGAAGGAGATGTTAAATCTCAAAAGCTTTTAAAAATATTGCAGAACCCAAATAACTTTCTGTCAACGATCCAGGTAGGAATCACGTTAGTCAATATCCTATCCGGTGCTTCGTTAGCCAATACATTATCAGAAAAATTAGCACCATTATTAGGTGGTAGTGTAGCAGCAAGAAATATTGCCAATATTATTGTTTTAGCTATTTTGACCTACGTATCGATTGTTTTTGGTGAATTGTATCCTAAACGAATCGCCTTGAACAAATCAGAAGAAGTAGCCAACTTTACTTCAGGGATCATCCGTCTGATCGGTGTGGTTGCCAAACCTTTCGTCTGGTTATTATCTGCATCGACTAGTTTACTAGCTCGTGTCACACCAATGACTTTTGATGATGAAGATTCAAAAATGACGAGAGATGAAATGCGGTATATGTTGGAAACTGAAGGTGTACTTGATAATGAAGAGTTAGAAATGCTGCAAGGTGTTTTTTCTTTAGATACCAAAGTAGCTAGGGAAGTAATGGTTCCTCGAACAGATGCTTTTATGATCGATATCAATGACTCCGTTGAAGAGAATGTCAATGAAGTTTTATCAGAAAATTATTCAAGGATTCCGGTCTATAATGAAGACAAAGACAAAGTTGTTGGGATTCTTCATACGAAAAACTTATTGAAAGCTGCTCATAAATTTGGCTTTGAAAATTTAAATATTCAAAAAATCATGCAAGAACCTTTATTTGTACCAGAGACAATATTCATTGATGATCTCTTGTACGAAATGAAAAAAACTCAAAACCAGATGGCTATTTTACTGGATGAATATGGTGGAGTCGTTGGTTTAGCGACTTTAGAAGATTTACTAGAAGAAATCGTCGGTGAAATTGATGATGAATCAGATGAAGTCGAAAAATTATATGAAAAGGTTGCTGAACATGAATACGTGATCCAAGGACGAATGTTGATCGATGAGTTCAACGAAGTATTTGACAGTAACTTACACATGAGCGATGTTGACACGATGGCAGGCTATTTAATCACTGCTTTGGGCATGATCCCTGATGAGGGAGAAAAATTATCGTTTGATGTAGACAACATTACCTTGACTTCTGAAGAAATGGAAGGTTCTAGAATTTTAAAAATTCGCGTGGTGTTCCATGATCCTAAAGAAGAAATTGTGGAACCAGATGAGGACCGTCGTTTATTTTATAAAGATTTTGATGAAAATGAGCCGAGAAGATAAGATATGTTTCATCCTTGCACAGAAGAGATTTTGTGCAAGGATGTTTTTTTCTTTTTTCCAAAGTTGATACGTAAATCAGTGTGGTTCCCTAAGTTGAGGGGTAGTCAGAAACAAGAGAGGCAGAACTTTACCCTTTTGTAAAGATTACTAAAACATACAATAAGATCCTATGCTCCCAGTTAACTTATACATAATATAACCAGTATATTTAAATGTTTTGTTGGTTGACAATAAATTTTTGCTAGAGTATTATGAAAACGCAAACACAAGTTTCATGTGACTAGGTTATACTAGGCATGGAAAACACGTACGGAGTCTTCCGTCGTTTTTTCATGCCTATTTTTTTATATGTTTAAGTGAATCAGTGAGGAGGTGGGGAAAATGTAAAGTAGTGTTTTTAGTAGAAAGACAGATTTTAAATATTTTACGAATAAGCAGATATGAGCGATTCTTCCAATGATTTATCTCAATTGAAACTAAAAAACTAAGAACAAATATTAGGTAGTTCTCTCAAGTAAAAGTAGTATGTACAAAAGTTGCAAAGAATGGATAAAAAATTGATGATCATTCATTTTGCCTCACGACTTAAAATTTTTTATCGACTATTCTATTTAACTAAAGGAGGAATTTTTTAATGAAGAAGGCAATCATTTTTGCTTTAACAGGATTGGCGCTTGTTGTTACATCTTTTTACAGTCCAATCGTTTGTGCTGAAGATACTGAAGATTTTTTGTTTAAAAAGAATGTTACCTACTCAGGAGTAGAAGGTGGGAAACAAGGAGATAATTGGAAATATCCGCAATTTGTAGGTGAAAAAGCGGTTGATGGGGATATATCGACGAGATGGTCAGCGGATAAAACAGATAATCAGTGGCTGACTGTTGATATTGGAGAAGAAAAAACAATTGGTCAGGTGGTTTTACACTTTCATGCGGAGAGTCCAGAATATGAGGTATTAGTTTCTAACGACAATCAAAATTATCAATCCATCTATAAGGAGGAGCGTGGAAGTGGCGGGAAAGAAGCAAAAAAATATATTGAAGTAGCGAATGTAACAGCTCGATATATTAAATACCAACAACTAAAAATGTGGAAGCACACGAATGGTCAATATTATGGTTCGAGCATTATTTCAATGGAAGCTTATCGTCAAGCACGTTTACCTGATGGGATAAAGTTTTCGATTGATTCAGCCGAAATCAGCGAGAAAAGATCCAAACAATTAACTTACATATTAACACCAACAGGCGTCCAAGTTCCTGAAAAACAAATTGAGTGGAGCAGTAGTGATCCTAGTATTGTCAATGTAGACAGTCAAGGAAGAATGAAAGCACTCAAAACCGGAGAAGCAAAGGTGACTGTGAGAATCAAAAATACGGATTTAAGTGATACGATTCCAGTTACGGTTATTCAAGAAAAAGCAGAGTATCGTGAAATGCGTGAGAGATGGAAAGCACGCTTGCTAGGATCTAAAGAAGATCATGAAGAATTTGATCAGGATTCGGACGTAAAAAAATATCGAGCGAGAATAGCCAAAGATAGTTTAGAATTATGGCAAACACTTAATAAGTCAGAAAATAGAACTTATTTGTGGGAGAAAAAAAGTTCAGACACACTATCAGCAGACTATACCACTCAATTTACCAACATCAAAAAATTGACATTAGGTTATTATGATCCTTCGAGTTCATTATATAAGAATCAAGAGGTTTTTACGCAAATTTTGAAAGCAATTGATTTTATGATTGAAACCAAAAACTACAATGGAACTTACTGGAGTGGAAATTGGTGGGATTGGCAAATTGGATCAGCACAGCCATTAACAGATACACTGATTTTATTACATGATGATTTAATCGAAAAAGATGATGCAATCTTAACTAAATTTGTTGAACCTTTAAACCACTATGCGCAAGATCCTAAAGTTCAATGGCCTAGCTATACGGCTACAGGAGCGAACTTAACAGATATATCTATTACCGTCTTAGGAACAGCCATTTTATTAGAAAATGATTCCCGAGTAGAGGCAGTTCAAAGCGCTGTTCCATCCGTTTTAAAAATGGTGACAGGAGGAGATGGCTTATATTCAGACGGCTCATTAATCCAACATAGTCATTTCCCATATAACGGAAGTTATGGAAATGAATTGCTGAAAGGCTTTGGACGGGTTCAAACGATTTTGCAAGGGACACATTGGGAAATCAAAGATGACAATATAAATAACTTGTTTCAAGTAACCGATAAAGGTTATTTACAATTGATGGTAAATGGAAAAATGCCCTCAATGGTATCAGGACGAAGTATTTCTAGAGCTCCTGGGACGAATCCCTTTACCTCTGAATTTGAATCTGGAAAGGAAACAATCGCCAATCTTACATTAGTAGCGAAATTTTCGCCAGAAATTTTACGCAAGAAAATTGATTCGTCTATTAAAGCATGGCTTGAGCATAGTAGTTATTTTTATGATTTTTTTGAAAACCCAAGAGACTTTGAAGCGTTGATTGATCTTAAGAAAATCATGAATGAGCCTTCGATAACTAGTAAAGAAGAGCAAAATCTCGTGAATATTTATGGTTCAATGGATCGAGTGTTTCAAAAAAACGAGAGTTATAGTCTCGGAATAAGTATGTACTCTAGTCGTATTGGAAATTATGAATATGGAAATACTGAAAATAAAAAAGGATGGCATACGGCTGATGGGATGGTTTATCTTTATAACGGTGACCTCGCTCAATTTGATGAAGGTTATTGGGTCACTATTGATTCTTATCGCTTACCAGGTACCACTATAGACACAAAAGTGTTAGCAGAAGGTGCTTCTACTGGTAAAAAGAGTCCTCAGTCTTGGGTGGGAGGATCGAATAATGGAAAAGTAGCTGCAGTCGGAATGTTTTTAGATAAGAAAAATGAAAATATGGATTTGGTAGCAAAGAAATCATGGTTTTTGTTAGAAGATAAATTGATTAATTTAGGCAGTGGAATCAGCGGAACAACGAATGCGACAATTGAGACGATCCTTGATAATCGAATGATGGATTCAAGTAACATGCAAATTATCCAAAAGAAAACAGCTGATTCTACTTGGATCAATCTTACTTCGACAAATCCACTCAATAATTTAGGTTACATTTTTCCAAATACCATGTCGAACGTTGACGTTCAAAAAGAAATTCGATCTGGCAAATATTTGGATATCAACGAATATTTTGTCAATGATCAATCATATACAAAAGAATTTGTAAAAATCATCAAAAATCATGGAAGTAACGCTCAAAATGATACTTATGAGTATTTGACTGTTGCTGGAAAGACAGCAGAAGAAATGGCAGAAATGGCGCAACATAAAAGCTATAATGTGTTAGCAAACACACCAGAAATCCAAGCGATTGAGACAAAAGACTATCTCATGTTGAATGCTTGGAGTGGAAATCAACAGGCAGCTTTTGTTCACGTATCTGAACCTGCATCCATTATTGCAGAAAAATTGAGTAATGATACTTATCGACTGTCAATTTCGAATCCTGTTCAAAATAATAAGGTGATTGAATTTTCGATTGAGAAAGAGATCATTGAGGTTATCGAAAAAGAGTCCGAAATTACCATGGATTCAGGAGCATTTCTATTTGATAGCAAAGGGTTAAAAGGAAGTTCGAGATCAATTACTATCAAAGTTCCTTCAGAAGTAGATAAAACGGCATTAGAAAAAATAGTCGAAGAAAATCAAAACCGAAACGAAAGCGACTATACAAAAGAAAGTTGGAAAGTCTTCACTAAGGCAATGGAATTAGCCCAAGCGGTGTTAACAGATCCAAAAGCAACGCAAGCCGAAGTAGATGAAGCAATCCAAGCAGTGAGAAAAGCCATCGAGCAACTGCAAGAAGTAACTAAAGTAGACAAAACAGCATTAGAAAAATTGGTCGAAGAAAATCAAAACCGAAACGAAAGCGACTATACAAAAGAAAGTTGGAAAGTCTTCACTAAGGCAATGGAATTAGCCCAAGCGGTGTTAACAGATCCAAGAGCAACGCAAGGCGAAGTAGATGAAGCAGTTCAAGCAGTGAGAAAAGCCATCGAGCAACTGCAAGAAGTAACTAAAGTAGACAAAACAGCATTAAAAAAATTGGTCGAAGAAAATCAAAACCGAAACGAAAGCGATTATACAAAAGAAAGTTGGAAAGTCTTCACTAAGGCAATGGAATTAGCCCAAGCGGTGTTAACAGATCCAAAAGCAACGCAAGCCGAAGTAGACGATGCAGTTCAAGCAGTGAGAAAAGCCATCGAGCAACTGCAAGAAGTAACTAAAGTAGACAAAACAGCATTAAAAAAATTGGTCGAAGAAAACCAAAACCGAATCGCAAGTGGTTATACAGCAGAAAGTTGGCAAGTGTTCCGCAAAGCGCTGGAAGCAGCGCAAGCAGTGTTAGCTGATCCAAATACGACGCAAGTCGAAGTCGAACAAGTGATGAACGATTTGGTGCAGGCAATTGAACAATTAGAGAATAAAGAAACTGCATCATCCTCTGAGGAAGATAAAAACGTCAATAATAAAAAGGAGCAAGGTAAAAATACACAAGTGGACAACAATGAAATAGGTAAATCTTCTATTAGTGAAGGGACTGGTAAGGAAGGTCTATTACCAAAAACAGGTGAAAAGAATAACCAAGTTCTTCAAAAATTAGGATATACAATTTTATTAGGGGTATTCATTAGCTTGTTCCTATTGAAAGGTCGAAAGGAGCCTAAGAGGAGTCAAAATAAAGTAGGCAAGTAATCTGATGAAAAAACACGATGTAAAATAAATAATCGTTTGTCTGTAAATAATTGAAATAGACAGTTGAACTTGGAACAAAAGCTTGTTCTAAGTTCAACTTTTTTTGTTTAGTCTGTTTTCAGTTGTTCTAGTAGCAGGAAAAGCTTTATTTTCTCCTATTGAAAAAGTCGTTTATATGTTATTCAACAGAGAAAGAGAGAAGACTCATAACAAGTGTTTATTTTTTGATAGTTTCCATGATATACTTGGTAAGTTGAGATAGCTAGTTCGATCATTCCTCGAACAGGATGACGAATAAGATGATAATGATGTAACAGAAATGGAGTAAAACATGAATAACCCTAACTTAAAACAACAAGTAGATAACCGACGCACGTTTGCGATTATTTCCCATCCGGATGCTGGTAAAACAACGATTACTGAACAATTACTTTTATTTGGTGGCGCAATACGTCAGGCAGGAACTGTCAAAGGGAAAAAGACTGGTAACTTTGCAAAATCTGACTGGATGGAAATTGAGAAGCAACGTGGAATCTCAGTTACCAGTTCTGTGATGCAGTTTGATTATCATGGTAAAAGAGTCAATATCTTAGATACCCCAGGGCATGAAGATTTTTCTGAAGATACGTATCGGACATTGATGGCTGTCGATAGTGCGGTTATGGTCATCGATAGTGCCAAAGGGATTGAAGCTCAAACAAAAAAATTATTCCAAGTCGTTAAAAAAAGAGGAATCCCTATTTTTACCTTTATCAATAAATTAGATCGAGATGGTCGCGAACCATTAGAACTTTTAGAAGAATTGGAAGAGTTGCTCGATATCGAGTCTTATCCAATGAATTGGCCGATTGGTATGGGGAAAGGCTTAGAAGGACTCTATGATATCCACCATAATCGTATTGAGTTTTATCGTCCAGAAAATTATAATGATGAGCGCCTTGTTGCTTTGGATGAAGAAGGATTGTTGCCAGAAGGCCATCCTTTGACGGAAAATTCATTGTATGAACAAGTTCTTGAAGAAGTAGAATTGTTGAAAGAAGCAGGAGATTCTTTTAATGAAGAAAAAATTGCTCGGGGAGATCAGACACCGGTCTTCTTTGGTTCAGCGTTAACAAATTTTGGTGTGCAAACATTTTTAGAAACCTTCGTGGAATTAGCCCCTTCACCTTACGGACATCAAACACAATCAGGACAAGAAGTTAGTCCTTATGAAGAAGAATTTTCAGGTTTTGTCTTTAAGATCCAAGCCAATATGAATCCAGCTCACCGAGATCGGATTGCTTTTGTGCGAATCTGTTCTGGAACTTTTGAACGTGGGATGGATGTTCAATTAGAACGAACAGGTAAAAAATTGAAGTTAAGTAATGTGACGCAGTTTATGGCTGACTCAAGAGAGAATGTCGAGAATGCTGTAGCAGGGGATATTATCGGGGTCTATGATACAGGAAATTATCAAATTGGCGATACTCTTTATGAAGGAAAATTGAAGGTGGCGTATGAAGAGTTACCATCCTTTACTCCGGAATTATTTATGAAAGTCACTGCTAAAAATGTGATGAAACAAAAATCATTCCATAAAGGTATCTATCAGTTAGTCCAAGAAGGTGCGATCCAACTCTATAAAACTTATTTGACGGAAGAATACATCATTGGCGCAGTTGGACAACTTCAATTTGAAGTATTCCAATACCGGATGCTAAATGAATACAATGCAGAAGTGATTATGTCACCTATGGGTCATAAAATTGCCCGTTGGATCGAGCCCGAAGATTTAGATGAGAAGATGAGTTCTAGTCGTAATATCTTGGCACGTGACCGTTTTGATCAGCCATTATTCTTGTTCGAAAACCAATTTGCTGAACGTTGGTTTGCTGACAAGTACCCAAATGTCAAATTAAAAAGTTTAATGTAAAGCGCTCATCACATGGTGGTGCTTTGGGAGTACTATGAAAATAGCCGGGAGAGAATAACTAAATAATCCGGAGGAATATAATGATGATTAAAGTAATGTCGATCTTTGGAACACGTCCAGAAGCAATAAAAATGGCACCTTTGATCAAAGCGCTGGAAAAAGATGAGCGCTTTGAATCAATCGTGACGGTTACAGGCCAGCACCGTGAAATGTTAGACCAAGTGTTAGAAGTGTTTGAAATTACTCCTGATCACGATCTAGATGTGATGAGTGTCAATCAAACACTCACCGCTATTACAACGAAAGTTCTTTTATCATTAGAACCAATCTTACAAGAAGAACAGCCTGATATCGTCTTAGTTCATGGAGATACGACCACAACATTTGCTGCAGCGACCGCAGCATTTTATCAACAAATTAAAGTCGGACATGTCGAAGCAGGATTACGAACTTGGAACAAATGGTCACCGTTTCCTGAAGAAATCAATCGGCAATCCACAGATGTTTTAGCGGATCTCTACTTTGCGCCAACCAATGAAAGTGCTGATAATCTTAGAAGAGAGCACCACGATGAAGCAAACATCTTCGTTACTGGCAATACGGCGATCGATGCGATGAGGTACACGATCGTGGCGGATCAAAAAAGCGATCATCTTTCGAGCAGCTCCACTAAACAATTATTAGTAACAATGCATCGACGTGAGAACCTAGGCGAGCCAATGGCGAACGTTTTTCAAGCATTAGGAAGGATTGCTGAAGAATTTTCTGATGTATCCATTATTTTTCCGATGCATAAAAATCCTAAAGTACGAGAATTAGCTGATACTATTTTAGGACAATATGAGAATGTTCAGCTGATCGAACCATTAGATGTCATTGATTTTCACAATTGTGCAGCCAAAAGTTATCTTATATTAACTGATTCAGGCGGAGTTCAAGAAGAGGCACCTTCTTTAGGTGTTCCGGTTCTTGTCTTACGTGATACCACTGAACGACCGGAAGGTGTAAAAGCCGGAACTTTAAAACTCGTTGGTACAGACGAAGAGACAGTTTATGACGAGACAAAACAATTGTTAACTGATGTAAAGGCTTATGAAAAGATGGCACAAGCAAAAAATCCTTATGGAGATGGTTACGCAAGTCAACGAATCTTAGAGGCTATCGCAGCCTCATTTCATTGATTACAGGTTACCAAAAAAGCAAAAAAACTTTCCAACAATTTTGGTGGAAAGTTTTTTTTATTTTAAAGAAAAAATTGGTAAATTCTTTGAAATAAAATGAATTAAAATAAAGATGTGTACATATAAAAAGAAAAAAGGGGGAGTTGGATGGAAACACTGGAGCAACGAAAACAACGTAAAGCAAGAAAAAAGTTAGAAATGCAGCGTTTATGCAGGCTGTTAGATGTTGAAGGTTGGGAGCATAATGAATCGATCGTTAACGAAGTAAGAGCAATCGTTCGACTAGGAAAAACACCAAAAAAAGAAACCAATCAATCTTAGAAGATCCAGCTCTATAAATGAGCTGGATCAAGGATAAAATCAAACATTATCCTTCGATCCTTCTAAAAAAGGTTTCTTTTTTTTGTTTATTTGTAATCATCACATTGCAACCTCAGTGTGGGGATGATGTTTCGGAATCGAGATTTCAACTAAGTCATCTAATTCAATTACTTGGATTTCGTTTTCTTGATATAGGGCGTCATGGATTTTATTGAGGAAGTACGTTTTGACTTCTTCAATTTCTTTGGGTTGTATTTTTCGTTTTTCATTAATCAGTAAAATCTCGTTATGTTCCGGTGCTTCAGTGTAAACAATCATTGTATTGCCTGCAGTGTAAACCTTCACCATATGAGCATCTGTATTTTCCAATTGGTTTAAAACCAAACGTGAATGACTATTCGTTACATTGACAAATTTCATGGCGCTCACCTCTTTTATGTAGATTTTAGATACAACTTAATTTCATTATAATTTTTTTCTAATGAAAAGAACAGTATTTTGCTTTTTGTCAAAAAACAATCAAAAATCCGCTTTGAGCAATGAAGCACCCGTGAGAAAAGCTGTCGCTTTTTCATGGGTGCTTCATTTTTTATCAGTCGCAAAGCGAAGTTTTTGTCAGATGTTTAGTTTGTTGGCTCGTTTGTCGTTTCTTTGACTAAACGTTCTGGTTTAGAAGTGATCACAATTTTTTCTTCTTTATCCAATTTTGCTTTTAGTTCATGGATTGAAGGATGGTCTAAATAAAATTCAGCAATTCCATCTTCGATTTGTTCTTGGATCGTTCGACGAAGAGGGCGTGCGCCCATTGCTGGGTCATAGCCTAAGTCAACAAGTTTTTCTTTGACATTTGTCGGCACTTCGATATGCAGTTGTTGTGCTGCTAACATTTCATTGACTTCATCTAGCATCAAGGTAACGATGGTCATTAAGTTTTCTTTTGATAGCGCGCTAAATTCGATGATTCCATCGAAACGGTTCAAGAATTCAGGTGTGAAGTAATTGTTTAGTTGGTTTAAAACAGAACGAGTAACCCCTTCACGAGCTGCTCCAAAACCGACATTTGCTTCGACTTTACCTGTACCAGCATTACTTGTCATAATGATGATCGTATCTTTAAAGCTTACTGTCCGACCTTGTGCGTCAGTCAAACGGCCATCATCCAAAATTTGGAGGAACATGTGTAACACATCAGGATGTGCTTTTTCCACTTCATCCAATAAAATCAAGCTATAAGGATTACGACGTACTTTTTCAGTAAGTTGACCTGCCTCTTCATAGCCCACATAGCCAGGAGGAGAACCAATCAATTTAGATACACTGTGTTTTTCCATGTATTCAGACATATCAAAACGAATCATTGAATCTTCGGAACCGAATAATTCAAATGCCAGTTGCTTGGCTAATTCAGTTTTGCCGACACCAGTTGGACCTACGAATAAAAATGATCCGATAGGGCGGTTTTTCTTGCTCAAGCCAACCCGATTACGACGAATAGCTTTTGCCACACGATCTACGGCATCGTCTTGTCCAATCACATGTGCTTTTAGATCAGTCGCAAGATTCTTCAATTGTGTTTGCTCTTTTTCTTTTAGATCGCCAACGGGGATTCTCGTACGTTCTTCCACAATTTTTTCCATATCTTTTTCTGTGATAACAGGCGTTTCTTCATCTGTTAATTGACGTTCTTTCATCTTTTCTAATTTACTGATTTGGTCACGATAATAAGCGGCTTTCTCAAAGTCTTCTTCTTTAGAAGCTTGGATTTTTTGTTCCTGTGCTTCTTCAAGTTTTTTATCAATGGTTTTAGGATCAACGATTTGAATCGTTAAGTTTTTCTTTGAGCCAGTTTCATCAAGCAAGTCAATCGCTTTATCTGGTAAGAAACGATCTTGAACATAACGATTTGAGAGAATAGCTGCAGCTTCGATTGCTTCATCGGTATATTTGACGTGATGGTAGTCTTCGTAGCGTTTTTGCAATCCTTTTAAGATACTGATTGTTTCCTCAACAGAAGGTTCAACGACCCGAACCGGTTGCATCCGTCTTTCTAAAGCTGCATCTTTCTCGATGATGCGGTATTCATTTAATGTAGTGGCACCAACCATTTGTAGTTCGCCACGAGCTAGAGCTGGTTTTAAAATATTTCCCGCATCCATGTTCCCATCACCGGCAGAACCAGCACCGACAATTTCATGGACTTCATCAATGAATAATATGACATTTTCAGCCTGCTTAATTTCTTCGATCAATTTTTGCATCCGTTCTTCAAATTGTCCACGGATACCAGTTCCTTGAACCAAAGAAACCACATCTAAACGAATCACTTCTTTATCCATTAATTTTTGCGGCACATCGCCATCTACGATTTTTTGTGCAAGTCCTTCAACTACGGCAGTTTTACCAACACCAGGCTCACCGATTAATACCGGATTGTTTTTTGTTCGACGGTTTAAAATCTCGATCACACGTTTGATTTCATCATCACGGCCGATCACAGGATCAATGTCACCTTGACGAGCTTGTTCGGTGATGTTGATTCCGTATTCTCCTAAAAGACCTTCGGAATTTCCTTGTTGCGGTGGTTGACCGCCGTTAAAGTTGTTGTTACCACCGAATTGGGTTGGAGGAGTTTGTTCATAGTTTCCTTGCTGTTGCATTTGGCGGGACATGGAGCGGAATAAGTCGTCCAAGCTGCCAAAACCAAAAGGATCATTTTGAGCCATACTAGTCAGACCTCCATTTTGTTGATTTTTAATTTTTTGATAGCAACTTTGGCAGTAATCAAGTTGCGTTCTCTGTCCGTTTACTGTTGCATATAAGTGGATCGTTGCTTCATTTTTCCCACAATTTTGACAAAGCATAAATGATTCACGTCCTTTCACATGATTCACATGTTTCCATTCTATTTTACAACGCGTGACTACGAAGGTAAAAGAATAACCCTCATTTACTCAAAAGTTGAAAAGGCAAAAAATGTTATTGACCATTATTGACCTTTGGCTATAATTATACTAAATTTTAGGACGCGTGCAAGTATTTAGTTTTTCAAAATAAATGAAGAAATGAATAAGTCGTTCTTCGATAAAAATGATAAATAGAAGGAGATATTTCACTTGGCAGAGTCTATTTTTGTTTGCTTGTTTACTGAGAGATCAGTAAAGAGAATCAAAGCTACTAAAAAAAGAAGTGAGGTAGAATGAATACGGTTGTTATCCTATGTATTCATATTTTTAAAAGTAGTGCTAATTATTTTCCACACTTTTAGTTGAATTTAAATGAAAACTGTTGTATCTATCGGGAAAAAATGGTAATCTTTACAAATGAAAGGGTACTACTTATTAGTGTTCTTAGTAAACTGCTAAAAAAGAAAACCCTCACATAAAAACAACACTCACTTAAAGGAGACCGATTAATATGGAAAAGAAAGAATTTCACGTAGTAGCAGAAACTGGAATCCACGCACGTCCAGCTACATTATTAGTACAAACAGCAAGCAAATTTAACTCTGATGTAAACTTAGAGTATAAAGGTAAATCAGTAAACTTGAAATCTATCATGGGCGTTATGTCTTTAGGTGTGGGTCAAGGTTCTGACGTTACAATCACAGCTGAAGGTGCTGACGAAGCAGACGCAATGGCAGCTATCGTTGATACAATGAAGAAAGAAGGATTATCTGAATAATGGTTGAAATGCTAAAAGGGATTGCCGCTAGTGACGGCGTTGCCGTTGCAAAAGCTTACCTGCTAGTTCAACCGGATTTAACATTCAGTAAGACAACAGTAGAAGATACAGCAGCTGAAGCATCTCGTTTAGATGATGCTTTAGCAAAATCTACTGAAGAATTGCAACAAATTCGTGAAAAAGCAGCGCAAAGCTTAGGTGAAGCAGAAGCGCAAGTATTTGACGCACACTTGATGGTTCTGTCTGATCCAGAAATGGTTGGTCAAATTAAACAAAACATTAATGATAACAGTGTAAACGCTGAATCAGCATTAAAAGAAGTAACTGATATGTATATCAGTATGTTCGAAGCTATGGAAGACAACGCTTATATGCAAGAACGTGCGGCTGATATCCGCGACGTTGCGAAACGTATTTTAGCGCATTTACTAGGTGTGACATTACCAAATCCATCAATGATTAACGAAGAAGTAGTTGTTGTTGCTCATGATTTGACACCAAGTGATACTGCTCAATTAGATCGCAATTTTGTTAAAGCGTTTGTAACTGACATCGGCGGACGTACTTCACACTCAGCGATCATGGCACGTTCTTTAGAAATCCCAGCGATCGTAGGTACAAAAGAAATCACTGCTAAAGTCAAAGAAGGCGACATGTTAGCTGTTAACGGGATTGAAGGCGATGTAATCGTTGATCCTACAGCTGAACAAAAAGCTGAATTTGAAAAAATCGGTGCTGAATACGCTGCACAAAAAGCAGAGTGGGAAAAATTAAAAAATGCTGAAACTGTTACTGCTGATGGCAAACATTTTGAATTAGCAGCAAATATTGGTACACCAAAAGATTTAGTTGGTGTTCATAATAACGGCGGGGAAGCGGTTGGTCTTTACCGTACAGAATTCTTGTACATGGATTCTCCTGATTTCCCAACTGAAGATGACCAATATGAAGCATATAAAGCAGTTCTTGAAGGTATGGAAGGTAAACCGGTTGTCGTGCGTACGATGGATATCGGTGGCGATAAAGAATTACCTTACTTACAATTACCTCATGAAATGAACCCATTCTTAGGCTATCGTGCATTACGAATCAGCTTGTCAGAACAAGGTGACGAAATGTTCCGTACGCAAATGCGCGCATTATTACGTGCATCTGTTCATGGAAACTTACGTATCATGTTCCCAATGGTAGCGACTCTTAAAGAATTCCGTGCTGCAAAAGCAATCTTTGAAGACGAAAAACAAAAATTATTGAATGAAGGCGTGGAAGTATCTGATACGATCCAAGTCGGCATCATGATCGAAATTCCAGCAGCAGCTGTCTTAGCTGACAAGTTTGCTAAGGAAGTTGACTTCTTCTCAGTAGGAACGAATGACTTGATCCAATACACTATGGCAGCTGACCGTATGAACGAACGTGTTTCATACTTGTATCAACCTTACAACCCATCAATCCTACGTTTGATTAAAAACGTGATCGATGCAGCGCATGCTGAAGGTAAATGGGCTGGTATGTGTGGCGAAATGGCTGGGGATCAAACCGCAGTTCCGCTACTTGTAGGTATGGGATTAGATGAATTCTCAATGAGTGCAACATCAATCTTGAAAACACGTAGTTTAATGAAACGTTTAGATACAACAAAGATGGCTGAACTTGCTGATCGTGCTTTGAAAGAATGTGACACGATGGAAGAAGTCGTTGAACTTGTAAATGAATACGTAAAATAATATTACGAGTAAAAGCTGGTACAGCGATAGTAGCTGTATCAGCTTTTTACAATGGGATTTTTACATATAGGTAAAAATAAGGAATGAAAAATAGAGTTATTTTAAAATAGGGCTTAAGTTTGAGTGACAGGTTCAGCGCTATGTTATACTATATAAATGAAGGAGGACGTAAGGTGAAGGTATTATTATATTTTGAAAGTGAAAAAATACTTGCGAAATCTGGTATTGGACGAGCGCTTGACCACCAAAAACGTGCTCTAAAAGAAATGGGGATTCCCTACACGCTAGATAGTAAAGATGACTATGATATCTTACACATCAATACATATGGTATCAATAGTCACAATATGGTCAATAAAGCAAGAAAAGACGGCAAGAAGATCGTCTATCATGCTCACTCAACAGAGGAAGATTTTCGTAACTCATTTATCGGCTCTAATCAATTATCGCCATTAGTAAAAAAATATTTAGTGGGATTATATCAAAAGGCGGATTATCTCATCACACCTACGCCATATTCTAAAAGATTACTGGAAAGTTACGGCATAGATTTACCGATCCAATCGATATCAAATGGGATTGATCTAAAAAAATATCAACCAGATCCAATCAAAGAACAAAAATTTCGCGACTATTTCAAATTATTACCAGATCAGAAAGTGATTATCTGTGTTGGCCTTTTTTTTGCTCGTAAAGGGATCATTGATTTTGTAGAAATTGCAAAAAAACTCCCAGAATATACATTTATTTGGTTTGGACATGTACCTATGTATTCGATCCCAAAAAATATCCGACAGATTGTGAAAGAAGAACACCCAGATAATGTGATCTTTCCAGGATATATTCGGGGAGAAATTATTGAGGGTGCATACTCAGGCGCTGACCTTTTTTTCTTCCCATCTTATGAAGAAACAGAAGGAATTGTAGTATTAGAGGCACTAGCAAGTAAGCAAAATGTTCTTGTACGAGACATTCCAGTCTATGATGGCTGGTTAGAAGATAAAAAAAATTGTTACATGGGTCGCTCTAATGAAGAATTTACCGTATTGATCAAAAAGATCGTGGAAGAAGAAGTTCCTAGTCTAGTGGCAGCTGGATATCAGACTGCCCAAGCACGAAGTATTGAGAAAATTGGTGAGCAACTGAAACTGGTGTATACACAAGTGTTAGAAGAAGCAGATTCTTCCATAAATGAAAGACAAAATAATAAAGGGTAGTTTGGAGGCAAAAAATCATGAAAATTGGCTTTTTTACCGATACCTATTTTCCGCAGGTAAGCGGAGTTGCTACATCGATCAAAACCTTAAAAAATGAACTAGAAAAACATGGACATGAAGTCTATATTTTTACGACAACCGATCCAAATGCTGATAAAATAGAAAAAGACGTCATTCGTATGCCGAGTGTTCCATTCGTTTCCTTTAAAGATCGGCGAATAGTGGTACGAGGTATGTGGTACGCTTATTTAGTAGCGAAGGAACTTGAATTAGAACTGATTCATACTCATACAGAATTTGGTGCAGGGATTTTAGGTAAAATGGTTGCTAAAAAGCTGAAAATACCATTGATCCATACGTATCATACGATGTATGAAGATTATCTACACTATATTGCTAAAGGCAAAGTGATACGTCAATCTCATGTCAGATATCTCTCCCGCTTATTTGTTAACCATACAACAGGAGTTGTCTGTCCCAGTGAACGAGTAATTGATACATTAAGAAGTTATGGTGTTGTCGCACCACTTCGAGTGATTCCTACAGGGATCGATATTGAGAAATTTAAAAGGGAAGGAATCACGCAAAAAGCTATCAAAGAAATCAGAGGATCGCTGAATATCAAAGATGATGAGTTAATGATCTTATCTTTAAGTCGTATCTCTTATGAAAAAAATATTCAAGCATTGGTCCAGGGGTTTCCCCAAGTTCTAAAAGCATATCCCAATGCACGAATGGTGATCGTTGGCAAAGGGCCTTACCTTGAAGAGTTGCAAGAGCTAATCAACGAACTAGCATTGGATGAATTTGTCCAATTTACTGGAGAAGTCGATAACGAAGATGTGGCATTGTATTATAAAGCAGCTGATTACTTTGTTAGTGCCTCAACTTCAGAAACACAAGGTTTAACTTATACGGAAGCAATGGCTTCAGGGACACCTTGTGTAATTGAGGGAAATGCTTATCTTAATCGTTTGTTTGATCATCCCTCCCTTGGGAAAACATTTGAAACCGATGAGGATTTCGCACCAGCACTTATTGATTATATAAAAAGTGAAGTCCCTCGTGACCAAAAAGTATTGGAATCAAAATTATATGATATTTCCTCTACGCACTTTGGCGAAGCGATGATTGAATTTTATGAAGATATGATTATCTATCATGAAAAAGAAATGCAACGAAAAGAAGAAGAGGCATCCATCGAAAGAATAAAAATCAAATTAAATTCATTTAAACGATAAATTTAGGTATTTATCCTAAAAAAATCTTTGTTTCTGGCGTATACTTAGCATAGAGACAAAGATTTTTTGATTTTTAGGAGGTCACGAATATGAAATTAGGTTTTATCGGGACAGGAGTCATGGGACGCGCAATCACTGAGCATCTTATGAACGCAGGACATGAAGTAACTGTCTATAATCGAACAAAAGCAAAAACGGATGAGCTAGTCAAAAAGGGAGCCATTTGGGCTGAAACACCTAAAGATGTCACTAAAAATAGTGAGATCATCTTTTCGATGGTTGGTTATCCCCAAGATGTAGAAGAAATTTACTATGGCGAAAATGGGATCTTTGCAACGGATGTCCAAGATCGAATTTTGGTTGATCTAACAACTAGTACCCCAACGCTTGCAGAAAAAATTGCAAAAACAGCCACAGAAAAAGGTGCAGCTGCTTTAGATGCTCCAGTTTCAGGTGGAGATCTGGGTGCGAAGAATGCCACTTTGACAATCATGGTTGGTGGTGAAAGAAGTGTCTATGAAAAAGTTTTACCTTTGTTTCAAGTGATGGGATCTACTTTTACTTTACATGGGACAGCAGGAAAAGGACAACATGCGAAAATGGCAAATCAAATCATGATCGCAGGGACTATGACAGGTATGACCGAGTTACTTGCATATGCTTCAAAAGCAGGACTTGACTTTGAAAAAGTCATTGAAACAGTCTCAGGAGGCAGTGCCGCAAACTGGTCATTAAGTAATTATGCTCCTCGTATTTTAAAAGAGGATTATACGCCAGGATTTTTTGTTAAACATTTTATTAAAGATTTGAAAATTGCGTTAGATGAAGCAGATAAAATGGCATTGAAGTTACCAGCGACAACGCAAGCTTTAAAATTATATGAACAATTAGCAGATCAGGGATTTGAAAATGACGGTACTCAAGCATTGATTAAGCTTTGGTGGCCTGAAGGAAAGAACCCAGAAAAAAAATCTTAAAAAACTCGCTTTTTTTGGAGAAAATCAATGCAAGTCGTCTGTGCTTTTGTTACAATATAACAGAAATAAGAAAAGGAGGACCTCCGATGGCACATTCACAATTAGTTGCAATCATTAAACGACTGGAGGCAATGGTCGAATCAGCAGATAATGAACTGCAAGTCCGTCGTTTTGAAAAAGAGGGCGTTGAAAAATGTACAGTTACTTATGACAAAGCAACTGAAACATTTGAATTAACTGAAACAGATTCACATCAACAATATGAATTTGACAATATCGATATCGTTGCAATGGAAATTTATGACTTGATCCAATAAAAGATCATGAAAGAAGCGTTCAGCTCTGAGCAACCAAGAGAGGATTTTTTAGAAAATTTTCTCTTGGTGCTTTAGAGCTGCTTTTTTTATGGCTTAATGGATCAGGCTTCGTTCGTAAGAAGTCTTCTTGAAGTGACCAGGATGGGCGTGTTCTATCCACAAGCGTTCGTATCAGCAAGAGATTGCTCCGATGAACAGAAGAAAAAGTGTGACGCCTATTTTTCCTTAGATTTTTTTCGGCTAGTGAGAAGATTAGGGGGAATAATTGGTTAAATGGATAAAACAACGAAAAGAAACCGTGAACTGTAGACCAATGTTTGGTAGTTCAAGGTTTCTTTTTATTTTACAATTCATTTTGGGCGAGAATTTTCTTATGGTAACTCATTAGTATAAGGACGGGGTCAATTTCTTCTTTTTGCAACTGTCGCTTCAAGGACAAACCAGCTTTTGCATTTTCATAATAAAAATAAGGAGATTCATCATTAGACGTAATGGCCGTTTCAGCCAGTTGACCGTAACAAATCAAATAATGTTTTTGTTTCGTTTCGTCCGCTGCCAGAGGTAAATGGAAAGTGATTTTAGGCGTCCTTAGAAATAGTTTTTGCGCCTGTATTCTTTTAATGAAAGCTGTGGATAACTCAATATCTTGTTGGATTTGGGCAGCTTTTTCAAAATTCAATTGTTCGATAAAATGATTTTGCCTTTTCTTTAAGTAAGTGATTAGTTTTTTATTGCGCCCTTGCAGCAGGTTTTGAATCTCTTTTTTCTTTTGTTCAAATGACAACTGATTCATTTCCGGTAATTGTGTATTTAAAGCTAAAAGGCTGATTTCAGACAGCCACGGCATCTGATAGGTTTCTTCAATGATGCGTAAAATAGCCGGCATTTTTTTGTAAAGTCGAAAGGGACCGTAAGTACGGGCAAGTGGCATATCCGAAAGGGAAAAACCATTATTTGTAATATGTAAATAATTATAGTTACTAAAATAGTTCATTTGACGGTTGTAAAAAGGGCGGTAGTACTGGATTAATTGACATTCTAACAATAGTGCATCTAATTCAGTATCCACGACGACAAAATCAAAGTCAGCGATATGATGAATCAATCGGCGAACTTTTTTTGAATGTTGTTTACTATGACGAAAATAACTACTTACACGATTTTTTAATTGTTTCGCTTTTCCAACGTAAATCACAGTTCCGGTATGATCTTTCATCAAGTATACCCCAGGAAGCAAGGGGAGTTTTTTTACTTTTTCTTTCAACGTTCTTTCTCCTTTTTTATCAAAAAATACTATATCAAATTTACGGCAAAGGAACAACCTTTTCGTTTGCTGAGTCTTAAGTAAAAATAGTTTGATAATCAAAATATTTATTTGAGAAATATTTTTAATGTTTAAATGGGTGATTGTTGATTTAATAGGATTTTAAAATGAATTTTTTCTTAGAAAAAGTTCATAATCGAAAAAAATGAGCTTTTTAGGTTGCATTTTGAAAAAAGTTAAGATATAGTTTGAACATCAAATGATTTGATAATCAAACTAATTAGTGGATGGTGGAACATGGAACCAGATTTGAAAACAGTAAATGATTATCTTGTTAGTGTCTTCAATGATATTTTGACAATCGAAGAATCTGAATTAAAAAAATCTCAGTTCAAAGATTTGTCAATTACAGAGATGCATACGATCGAGGCAATCGGTATGTACAAGAAAAAAACGACTTCAGAAGTAGCCAAAGAACTGTCGATTACTGTTGGGACCTTGACCACTGCTATCAATAAGTTAGTAAAGAAAGACTATGTTGAACGCATTCGAAGTGAAGATGATCGACGAGTGGTGAAATTAGGACTGACAAAAAAAGGCAAACTTTTATATCGTGTCCATCAGCACTTTCATCGTGAAATGGTCAAAAATATCTTGGATGGCATGGCTACCGACGAACAGCAAGCTTTACTGGCTGCATTGAAAAACTTGCATGATTTTTTGCGAGATTACAAGTGAGGATTTTTAATGGAACAATTTGGAACGATCACAGCAACAGCTAGTGTCCTTCCCGAAAAAATCATTACCAATGATGATCTTTCCAAAATGATGGACACTTCAGATGAATGGATTTCATCGCGAACAGGTATCAAACAAAGGCGTTGCGTCACAGATCAAGAAACTTCTGATCTTTGCTATTTAGTAGCAGAAAAGCTCATCAAAAAAAAGAACATCGATCCGACAGAACTTGACTTCATTCTTGTAGCAACCATGTCTCCTGATTTTACGACACCCTCTGTGGCTGTCCAGGTTCAAGGTAAACTTGGTGCAACAAATGCAATTGCATTTGATCTTAGTGCAGCATGTTCAGGCTTTGTTTATGCTTTAAGCATGGCAGAGAAAATGATTCGGTGCGGTTCAAATAAAGGATTAGTGATTGGTGGCGAGACATTATCCAAATTAATCGATTGGTCTGATCGTTCAACGGCTGTCCTGTTTGGTGATGGTGCTGGTGGTGTGTTACTTGAAGCTGGTACAGAGCAGAAAATAATTGCAGAACATCTGGAAGCAGATGGCACTCGAGGATCGTCACTCACAGCTGGCTATCATTCGAACGGATCACCGGTGTATGTAAAGGATGCAAGAGGCTCTTTTTATTTATCAATGATAGGAAGAGATATCTTTGATTTTGCTGTAAGAGACGTTGCAAAAAACATTAAAGACATCACTCAAAATGTGTCAGTTGATTATCTGCTTTTACATCAAGCAAATCTTAGAATCATTGAGAAAATTGCACGCAAGGTAAAAATACCGCAAGAAAAATTCTTAACCAATATGGATAAATACGGAAATACCTCTGCTGCAAGTATTCCAATCCTATTAGATGAAGCGGTAGCTAGTGGGCAAATCACTTTAGGAAAAAAACAAAAAGTAGTATTTACAGGTTACGGTGGAGGTTTAACATGGGGAAGTATCCTCATGGAACTGTAAGCTGATAAAACATAAAATTGTAAACAATATCGGAGGAATATATAGTATGGTATTCGAAAAAATTCAAGAAATTATTGCAGAAGAGTTAGGAAAAGAAACAGAAGAAATCAAATTAACAACAAACATCCAAGAAGACTTAGAAGCTGATAGCTTGGATTTATTCCAAATCATTAATGAAATCGAAGACGAATTTGACGTGAAAATCGAAACAGAAGACGGCATCAAAACAGTTCAAGATTTAGTAACTTATGTTGAAAAACAAACTGCATAATCATTAAGATTAGGTTGGGGGCTGGGACATTTTCCTTAAATAGGAGTGTCTTGGTCCTTTTTAATAAATCAAGACATGAGCATATATCCTAAAAATATTGGAGAAAATACATGAAGACAGCATTTTTATTTAGCGGACAAGGCGCTCAGTATCCAGGCATGGGACAAGATCTCTATCAAGAAACTATCGTCAAAGAAACGTTTAATGAAGCAAGTGATATTCTAGGCTATGATATGGCGGAATTGTGTTTTTCAGAAAATGAACGACTCAATCAAACCGCTTATACGCAACCAGCAATCTTAACGGTCAGCATTGCTTTTTATCGTTTGTTGAAAGAAAGAGGGATTACACCTCAAGCTGCTCTAGGATTAAGTTTAGGCGAATATTCCGCTTTAGTAGCTAGTGGAGCTTTGTCGTTTAGTGAAGCAGTCGCTTTAGTGGCAAAACGAGGGGCTTTTATGACTGAGGCTGCACCACTTGGTAGTGGGAAAATGGTAGCTGTTATGAATGCACCTGTAGAAGTGATTGAAGAAAGCTGTTTGGAAGCTCAACGATTAGGAATTGTTTCGCCTGCAAATTATAATACACCCCAACAAATCGTAATTGGCGGTGAAGAACAAGCAGTGGATGAAGCAGTAAGAATCATGCAAGAAAAAGGCATCAAACGAATGATTCCACTTAATGTGAGTGGTCCGTTTCATACAGTAATCTTAGCGCCAGCAGCAAAAAAATTAGCCGTTGAGCTAAAAACGATCACTTTTAATGAGCCAACAATTCCTGTCATCAGTAATACGACAACTGAAATCATGAACAAAGATCGGATACCGACTCTGCTTGAACAACAAGTGATGAAGCCGGTACATTTTTATGAAAGCATCCATCAATTAAAAGAACTTGGTGTGGAACGTGTGATCGAAGTTGGACCAGGTAAAGTATTAAGTGGCTTTATGAAGAAAATCGATAAAACGATTCCGGTTTTAAGAGTAGAAAATCAACAAACTTTAGAAGAAACAATGACAAGTATCGGAGGCATGTTATGGAGCTAACAGGAAAAAACGTATTTATAACAGGTAGCACAAGAGGAATTGGTGCTGCTGTGGCGCTAGCTTTTGCAAAAGCAGGCGCAAACATCGTTTTAAATGGACGAAAAGCAATTCCAGAAGAAAAAATCAATGAGATCAAAGCTCAAGGTGTGAACTGCATCGGTGTTTCTGGCGATATCTCAGATTATGAAAAAGCTGGTTTGATGGTAGAAGAAGCAGAAAAACAATTAGGATCAATCGATATTCTAATCAATAATGCAGGGATTACGAACGATAAATTATTGATGCGCATGTCAGCAGAAGATTTTAAAGCTTGTTTAGATATCAACCTAACAGGAACATTCAATATGACACAACACGTTTTAAAGAAAATGATGAAAAAACGTGAAGGTGCAATTATCAACTTGTCAAGTGTTTCAGGCTTGATTGGTAATGTCGGACAAGCAAATTACGCAGCAAGCAAAGCAGGTGTCGTTGGTTTTACAAAATCTGTTGCTCGTGAGGCGGCTGCACGCGGTGTTACATGTAATGCCATTGCTCCTGGTTTTATCGCTACGGATATGACCGAAGTGTTATCTGATAAAGTCAAAGAGCAAGTAGTAAAACAAATTCCAATGCAACGTTTTGGCAGCGTGGAAGATGTTGCGAATGCTGCGATTTTCTTAGCAGAGAGTCCTTATATCACAGGACAGGTCATCAATGTTGATGGCGGTCTCGTGATGCACGGATAAAAAGGAGGAAAACAATAATGAATCGAGTAGTAATTACAGGCTATGGTGTCACTTCACCAATCGGTAATGATGCTGAAAGCTTTTTAGATAGTTTGCAAAAAGGAACGAATGGGATTGCTCCCATTACTAAATTTGACGCCACAGAAACTGGAATCACACTAGCAGGTGAAGTCAAAGATTTCCCATACGATAAATATTTTGTAAAAAAAGACAGCAAACGGATGGACATGTTCTCGATTTATGGGATCTATGCAGCACTAGAAGCATTAGGGATGAGCGGTCTAGATAAAGAGAAAATCGATCAAGATCGTTTTGGTGTCATTGTTGGTTCCGGTATCGGCGGATTGCCAACGATCGAAAACCAAGTGATCCGATTACACGAAAAAGGCGCGCAACGTGTCTCACCAATGTTTGTTCCAATGGCTATTGCAAATATGGCTGCCGGCAACATTGCACTACGTGTAGGTGCTAAAGGGATTTGTACAGCAATCGTTACTGCTTGTGCGAGCGGAACGAATGCTATTGGTGAAGCTTACCGCAATATCAAACATGGTTATTCAGATGTCATTCTAGCTGGTGGGGCAGAAGCAACAATTTGTGAAATGGGAATTGCTGGCTTTGCTGCACTAACAGCTCTATCGAATGCCGAAGACCCTACTCGTGGTTCGATTCCTTTTGATGAAGAACGTAACGGTTTTGTGATGGGCGAAGGAGCGGGTATCTTAGTGATCGAATCTTTAGAACATGCTCAAGCTCGTGGTGCAAAAATCTATGGAGAAATCGTTGGTTACGGCGCTAATTGTGATGCGTTCCATATGACTGCTCCTACACCAGATGGTTCAGGCGCTGCCAAAGCAATGAAATTAGCCATGGATGAAGCGGGTATTAAGCCAGAAGATGTTGGCTATATCAATGCCCATGGGACAAGTACACCCGCTAATGATCAAGCAGAAGCAAAAGCGATCCAACTGGCATTAGGTGATTCATTCAAAGAAACATATGTCAGCAGTACGAAATCCATGACTGGACACTTATTAGGTGCAGCTGGAGGGATTGAAGCGTTAGCTACTTTAATGGCGCTGGAACATCAATTTATTCCACCAAACATCAATGTCCAAAAACAAGATCCGGAAATTGACTTGAACGTTGTCATCAATGAAAGCAAACCAGCGCAATTGACTTATGCAATGAGCAATTCGTTAGGCTTTGGTGGTCACAATGCGGTCTTGTGTATGAAACGCTGGGAGGAATAATCTTGAATATCAATGAGATCAAGGAATTAGTCAGTCAATTCGATCAATCTACTTTAACTGAATTTGATTTAAGAGAAGGTCAATTTGAATTATATATGAATAAAAATGAATCTAGTCGTGGAATGGGAACAATGGCTCCAATGCCAGTAGCTACAGAAGCGCCTAGAAATACGGTAGTACCTCAAACACCAATCCAACAAACGCCAGTTAGTGAAGCACCTCAAGCATCTGTCGAAGCATCACAAGAAAGTTTCGAAGGTGTCGAGGTAAAATCACCGATTGTTGGAATCGTCTACTTACAACCTGCCCCTGATAAACCACAATTTAAGTCAGTGGGAGATAGTGTCAAAAAAGGTGAAGTGATTTGTATCATTGAAGCAATGAAATTGATGAATGAAATCACAAGCGAAGTCGATGGGAAAATCGTTGAGATTCTTGTTGAAAATGAAGCGGTTGTTGAATACGATCAACCACTATTTAGAATTCAACCAAATTAAGCAAAAGAGGAAAGAGGAGCAATATGAACATTCAAGAAATTAAAGAAATCATACCACATCGTTATCCGCTATTGCTGATTGATCGTGTCGAAGAAATGGTGGAAGGCGAACGAATCATTGCAAAGAAAAATGTGACGATCAACGAACCATTTTTCCAAGGTCACTTTCCAGAAGAACCTGTGATGCCAGGTGTCTTGATCGTTGAAGCGATGGCACAAGCAGGAGCAGTTGCGTTATTATCCTTGGAACAATTTAAAGGAAAGACTGCTTATTTTGGTGGTTTAGACAAAGCAAAATTCCGTCGAAAAGTCACTCCAGGGGATACACTGTATCTTGAAGTAGAAATTACGAAAATCAAATCTTCTGCTGGTATTGGTAAAGGAATTGCAAAAGTGGATGGCAAAAAAGTTGCTGAAGCTGAATTAACTTTTATGATTGGATAGGTGAGTTATGTTTTCAAAAGTTTTGATAGCTAATCGTGGCGAAATCGCCGTACGAATTATTCGCGCTTGTCGTGAGCTTGGTATTCAGACTGTTGCTGTTTACTCACAAGCAGATGCTGACGCATTGCATACTCAATTGGCAGATGAAGCAATTTGTATTGGTCCTGCAAAAGCGACGGACTCCTATTTGAATGTCCAAGCAGTTTTGAGTGCAGCCATCGTGACCAAAGCAGAAGCGATTCACCCAGGTTTTGGGTTCTTATCTGAAAATAGCCGTTTTGCTTCTATGTGTGAAGAATGTAATATTGCTTTTATTGGTCCAAAGAGTCGAACGATCGATGCGATGGGGAATAAAATCAATGCACGTCGCTTGATGCAAGAAGCCAATGTACCTGTTATTCCAGGAAGTGATGGCGTATTATCAACAGTTGAAGAAGCACTAACAGTAGCGGATAAGATTGGTTATCCGGTCATGCTTAAAGCTGCCGCTGGCGGTGGCGGAAAAGGGATTCGTAAAGTTTTATCAAAAGAAGAATTACCGCAACATTTTTCTTCTGCGCAGCAAGAAGCAGCAGCGGCTTTTGGAAATGATGAAATGTATTTAGAAAAAATCATTTATCCAGCAAGACATATTGAAGTACAGATCCTTGGTGATCATTATGGGCATGTCCTTCATTTAGGCGAACGAGATTGTTCTCTTCAACGAAATAATCAAAAAGTATTAGAAGAATCCCCTTCAGTGGTCATCTCTCAGAATAAAAGAGAAGAATTAGGAGCTGCGGCAGTTCGTGCAGCCAAAGCGGTTAATTATGAAAATGCTGGAACGATTGAATTTTTAATGGATGAAGCGGGAGAATTTTATTTCATGGAGATGAATACGCGGATCCAAGTCGAACATCCGGTAACTGAGATGGTTACAAACATTGACTTGGTAAAAAAACAAATTGAAATTGCTGCGGGACAACCGTTGGAAATCAAACAAGAAGATGTGCGATTCTCTGGTCACGCTATTGAGTGTCGAATCAATGCAGAAAATCCGGCTTTTCATTTTGCACCATCACCTGGAACAATCAAAAACCTTTTGTTACCAGCAGGAGGCATGGGCGTTCGAGTTGATAGTGCCGTTTATTCTGGCTATACGATTCCACCTTATTATGATTCAATGATCGCTAAGGTGATCGTTCATGCAGACACTCGCTTTGAGGCATTGATGAAAATGCAACGAGCGTTAAGCGAAGTGGTTACCGATGGAGTGATCACGAACGCGGAGTTCCAAATGGATTTAATCAGTCATCCAGCAGTTATCGCAGGGGACTATAGTACCGCCTTTTTACAAGAAGATTTTTTACCGAACTGGACACCTGAAACAGAGATAGGAGAAGAGTAGATGGCTTTATTCAAAAAGAAAAAATACATTCGAATTAATCCTAATCGAGCAGAACAACCAACGAATGCGCCGTCTATTCCAGATAATATGTGGGCTAAATGCCCTAATTGTAAACACATCATTTATACAAAAGATATTGGTGATGAGAAGGTTTGCCCTCATTGTAGTTATAACTTTCGTATTGGTGCTTGGCAACGATTAGCATTGATCATCGATGAAAAAAGTTTAGAAGAATGGGACACGGATTTAGTAACAAAAGATCCCTTGAACTTCCCTGATTATCAAGAAAAGATCCAAACTATGCAAGAAAAAACAGGATTGCATGAAGCGGTATTGACAGGAAAAGCAACGATTCACGGTCTGCCATTTGCGATTGGTGTCATGGATTCTAATTTCATCATGGGCAGTATGGGAACCGTTGTAGGTGAGAAAATCACCCGTTTGTTTGAACGGGCTGAAAAAGCTGGCTTACCCGTTGTCTTGTTCACTGCTTCTGGAGGAGCCAGAATGCAAGAAGGTATTTTTTCTTTGATGCAGATGGCAAAAATCTCAGCAGCTGTCAAACGTCATAGCAATGCCGGTTTGTTTTATCTAACAGTATTGACCGATCCAACTACAGGCGGCGTAACAGCGAGTTTTGCAATGGAAGGCGACGTGATCCTGGCTGAACCCCAAAGCTTGATTGGTTTTGCCGGTAGACGAGTGATCGAACAAACGATCAAACAAGAATTACCGGAAGATTTCCAAAAAGCAGAATTTCTACTTACCCATGGATTTGTTGATCAAATCGTTCCTAGAAAAGAACTAAAAGAAACGATCCATCATTTGTTGGAAATGCATACGCAGAAAGGTTGGATAAATCATGGATAAAACAGCACATGAGATCGTTCAACTGGCGCGTGAAAAGGATCGTTGGACGAGTCTTGATTTTTTTGAAGATATCTTTGAGGGGTTTCAAGAATTTCATGGCGATCGTTTATTTGGAGACGACGAAGCAGTCGTTGGTGGGGTTGCCAAATTAGATGGAAAACCTGTCACAGTTATTGGGATCCAAAAAGGACGAGACCTTCAAGAAAATATTCGTAGAAATTTTGGTTCGCCTCATCCAGAAGGCTATCGTAAAGCACTTCGTCTGATGAAACAGGCAGAAAAATTCCATCGTCCTATTATCACACTGATTAATACTGCTGGTGCCTATTGTGGTGTTGGTGCAGAAGAACGTGGTGAAGGAGAAGCGATTGCCAGAAACCTATTAGAGATGTCTGATCTAGAAGTACCGATCATTGCAATCATCATTGGTGAAGGTGGAAGCGGAGGAGCATTGGCTCTTGGCTTAGCTGATGAAGTTTGGATGCTTGAACAGACGATTTATGCTGTCTTATCTCCTGAAGGTTTTGCGTCGATTTTGTGGAAAGATGGTAGTCGAGCAGCTGAAGCGGCTGAATTAATGAAAGTTGCGGCAGCTGAATTATTAGAATTAGATGTCATCGATCGTGTGATACCGGAAACAGTAAATGGGCAAGCTTTAAGTAAAGAAAAAGTCAGTCGAATGTTACAAAAATCATTGATTGAAAAATTGACCGAACTATGTCAAACTTCCACTGAAGAGTTGCTTGAACGACGTTATCAAAGATTCCGTAAATTTTAAACAGTTATAAAGAATAAGACAAACAGTTATGCACCAAATTGAATGAATAAAGCAATCGACCTACCCACCGTTTCCTGTTAGATGACAGGATTAGCTTTGGAGGTTGATTGCTTTTTGAGTTTTTCGGCTCTTTGTCAATAAGGACTGATGAATGGTGTAAAATCAAATCTGGGTCAGAATGAATCTCATTCTGTCTCAGATTTTTTTGTTATTTCACGTTGATAGTTTTTTATTAGCCTTTCTGCTTTTAAAAAAAACATTGGAATACAAGGATTGGAGATTATCCTCTATCATTCATCAGAGATTTTATAAATGGGAATGCGATAATCGCTCTGTTGAATATAATTATGTGTCTACCATTTGGTGGCATGAATATAAGCTCTATAATTTTTTAAGGAGACTGGGACAGAACTTGTCTCAGTCGCTTCTAGTATCTCTAAAAACGAATAAACATGAGACAAAAGCAGCGTATTCGGAAAATCTGCTGAAATTTACGAAAAATTTGAGAAGCACCAAGTAGGTAACAATCAACAGCAAAAAACTAGTTTTTGTGTTTCTTGTCAATTTTCGGGAATCCCTTCTTATTTCTTGATGCTAACTACTTTTGTCTCCACTTCCTTTTTTGATATATTTAAATCTTTCTCCTGTCTAAAAGGTTGCAGGTTATTCTGCCACTTATGAACCTTTACATAAAT